>DASTFY010000280.1:0-4433 GCA_035719525.1 Acidimicrobiales bacterium | reverse complement strand
CCCAGCTCATCCGCGCGCTCCGCGTACAGCGGAGGCCGTCCAGCGAGCGCGGTGCGCAACGCCAGGTCCTGGTGCACGGTGACGTGGAGGAGCAGCGCAGCGATGGACGATCCGCCACCGTCGGCCCGCTCAGTCCAGCATTGAAGGGGAACATGAGCGGCGATGGCGCCGACGAAGCGCGCTCGCACCGCCTCGAGGTCGCCGACGAGCCACTCCCGCAGGTCCACGCCGTCCCTTGTAGCAGTTCTGGACACCGAGCCGAGACGTGTCGGGAAACTGTGTAGCACCCCCGCGCCACACTGGCCCCGGTCAGCTCGGCGGGGTCGCTGAGAGCCGAGGAGCGTCGTCCGCGAGGACGGGATGGGGTTGGGAAGTGCCCACCTCCGCCCCGTAGACTCTCCCGGTTCAATCGAACCCTGCCCCGAAGCCGTCGGGGCCTCGGCCTCGGCCGTGTCCACAGGGAGGTGCAGCACACGCCATGCGTGCTTACGAGCTGGGCGTCATCATCGATGGCGACCTGGACGAGCCGGTCGCCCAGCGCTGGATCAAGGTCGTGAACGACCAGGTGAAGGCCGCCGGCGGTCAGGCCGTCGGTCATCCGGAGTGGTGGGGGAAGCGGCGCTTCGCCTACGAGATCAACAAGAAGGAAGAGGGCTTCTACGTCTTCTTCAACGTCGTGGCCCCGCCCGGCTCGCTCGATGAGCTGGAGCGCCACCTGCGCCTCGCGGACGAGGTCGTCCGCCACAAGCTCCTTCGCCTGCCCGACCACGAGGCCACGCGCCGCGGCATGGTCGAGCAGGTCGGCTGAAAGGCAGGACAACCATGGCTGACAGCACTGTCACCCTCGTCGGAAACCTCACCAGGGATCCCGAACTCCGCTTCACCCAGGCCGGACAGGCCATCGCCACGATCGGCATCGCCGTGAGCCGCCGGTACCAGCAGAACGGCGAGTGGCAGGAGAAGACCTCGTTCTTCAACGTGACCGCATGGGGCCAGTTGGGCGAGAACGCGGCGTCCTCGCTGTCGAAGGGCTCGCGGACGATCGTCACCGGGCGCCTCGAGCAGCGGTCCTATGAGACCCAGGACGGAGAGAAGCGCAGCGTGGTCGAGGTTGTCGCCGATGAGATCGGCCCCAGCCTCCGCTGGGCCACTGCTCAGGTCGACCGCAACGACCGGCGTGAAGGCGCCGGCTCAGGTGGTGGCCAGAGCTTCGGCGGCCAGGGGGGTGGCGGCTCGTCGGGCGGTCGTCCCCAGCCGGAGGACACGTCCGCCGAAGAACCGTTCTGAGAGGAAGTAGCGCCATGCCGAAGATGACCAGGAGGGCCAAGCCGCGCGACGGCGGCAAGAAGCCCAAGAAGAAGACCAGCATCCTGTTCCAGGAGCGCGTCACCTATGTGGACTACAAGGACGTGAACCTGTTGCAACGGTTCGTGTCCGACCGCTCCAAGATCCGCGCCCGGCGGGTCAGTGGGAACGACGTGCAGCAGCAACGGGAAGTCGCAACCGCGGTCAAGAACGCGCGAGAGATGGCCCTTCTGCCCTACACCAAGCGGGTCGCCACCCAGCGGGGCCCGCGCGGCGGGCGGGGTGAGCAGTCCTACGACAGTGACGGGCAGGGTGCAGTCGAGCGCGTCGTGACCGAGGACGCCACAGCGGAAGCCGCTCTCGCCGCAGAGGATGTGGCGACCGAGGCCCCGCCTGAAGCCGAGGTCGTCGAGGTCGTCGAGGTCGACGTCGAGGTGGAGGGGTGACCGGCATGAGGGTCATCCTGCGGGCCGACATCGAGCAGGTGGGCAAGCGCGGCGACATCTGCGAAGTGGCGAACGGCTACGCCCGCAACTTCCTGCTCCCGCGCGGTCTCGCCATCAAGGCCACCGACGGGGCGGTGCACCAGGCCTCCGCCATGAGGCGAGCACGCGATCTGCGCGACGCCGAGGACCGGTCGGCCGCAGAGGAGGTCGCCCGGTCCCTCGTCGCCCGGACCATCACCATCTCGGCCAAGGCGGGTGCGGAGGGCAAGCTCTACGGGTCGGTCACGGCGGCGGAGATCACCACCGCCGTCGCCGAACAGGCCGGCGTCCAGCTCGACCGCAAGCGGCTGGTGCTGCCCGACGCCATCAAGGTGCTGGGAAGTCATCAGGTACCGGTCAAGCTGCACAGCGAGGTGCAGTTCCCGCTCACCGTCGACGTCGTCAGCGCCTGACCCGAGCGGTCTGATCGATGGGCGGGGAGGGGAGGTTGAGGGCGCGCGCCTGGACATCCACCGGTCGAGAGGTCCGACCGGTCACAATCCACAGTGAAGACCACAGCAAAGACCCAGGGTTCTCCCCTGGATGCCCACACCTGAAGTGGGGGAGCGTGGCGCAGGATGGTTGAGCGCACGGAACGACGGCCGCGGGGCGGTGCCGGCCGAGTCCCGCCGCACAACGTCGAGGCGGAGAGCTCGCTGCTGGGAGCACTGCTGTTGTCGCCTGACGCGATCGCGGCGGTGGCCGAGATGGGACTCGGCCCGGAGGACTTCTACAAGCCGGCCCACCAGTTCATCTACGACGCCGTCCGCACACTGATCGGCGCCGGCGAGCCGGCCGACGCGGTGACCGTCGCCGACGAGTTGCGCCGCGCCGGAGTGCTGGAGGACATCGGGGGGTCTGGTCTCCTCCTCGACCTCCAGGCGGCGACCCCGGCCATCTCCAATGCCGGACGCTACGGCCGCATCGTGCGCGACACCGCGCTCCTGCGGCGCCTGATCGGCGTCGCCGGCGAGATCGCCGAGATCGCGTACGACGAGCCCGATGACGTCACCAAGGCGCTCGACGAGGCCGAGAACAAGGTGTTCCAGCTGGCCGACCACCAGGTGACGGACAGCACCCGGCCGCTGTCCGACCTGCTCGGCGAGGCGTTCGACGACCTGCAGGCCGCCTACGAGCGCGGCAGCGCCCTCACCGGCCTTCCCACCGGGTACACCGACCTGGACGAGCTCCTGTCCGGCCTCCAGCCCGAGACGCTGAACGTCGTCGGCGCCCGGCCCTCTATGGGCAAGACCTCCTTCGCCCTCGGGGCGGCGACGCACGTGGCCATCAACGTCGGGCTGCCGGTGCTGTTCTTCTCGCTCGAGATGGGCCACAAGGAGTTGACGGGCCGCATCCTGTCAGCCGAGGCACGGGTCGACTCCAAGAAGTTGCGGACGGGCGACCTGACCGAGACCGACTGGTCGAAGATCGGCCGGGCCATCGGCCGCCTCGATGCGCCCCTGTATCTCGACGACAACCCGAACGTGACCGTCATGGAGATCCGGGCCAAAGCCCGACGCATGAAGGCTCGCCATGGGGGTCTGGGCCTGGTCGTGGTCGATTACCTGCAGCTGATGTCCGGACGGCTCGGGGCCGAGAATCGCCAGGTCGAGGTGAGCGAGATCAGCCGGGGGCTCAAGATCCTGGCCCGGGAGCTGAAGGTTCCGATCATGGCGCTCTCACAGCTTTCCCGGAACCTGGAGAGCCGGGCCGACAAGCGACCGATGCTGTCGGACCTGCGGGAGTCCGGCTCCATCGAGCAGGACGCCGACGTAGTGATGTTCATCTACCGCGACGAGGTCTACAACCCCGACTCACCCGACCGCGGCTCGGCGGAGGTCATCGTCTCGAAGCACCGCAATGGGCCCACCGGCACCCGACGACTCGTCTTCCTCGGCCCCTACACCCGCTTCGACAACGCGGCCAAGGGCATCTGACCCCGACTCCGGGTCCCGAGTCCGCGTCGGTCCGGCGCGGGTCGGGGTCGGGACGGGCTCGTGGACGGTGGCGGGTGGGTTGGCTTCGAGGGGCGGGGCGGGATCGTGAAGGAGAGCCTCGGCACCCGCGAGCTCGTCCTCACGGAACGGGCGCACGGTGTGGCAGAACTCGACCATGATGCCGTTCGGATCGCGGGTGTAGATCGACCGGCACCACTCGTGATCGACCTCGAGCACCGTGTGCCCGCACTCCCGCCAGCGCTGCTTGTGGCCTTCCAAGTCGTCGACCGTCGGGGCGTCGAAGGCCAGGTGGTTCACCCACCACGGCAGGCCGAGCGAACGGTTCAGGTCGGTCGGGTAGACCTCGCCCACCCCCTCGTCGTGCAGCTCCCAGAAGGCGATCATCCCGGCCGAGCCGGTGTCGTAGAAGAAGTGTCGGGCCCAGCCGGTGCCGCCCGGAGTGGGTGCCGTCACCACCTTGGCCAAGGTGAAGCCCATGACGGTCGTGTAGAAGGCGTGGGTGGCCGAGGTGTCCCGGCTGGCCAACGCCACGTGATGGAAGCCCATTCCCGCTCCTAGAGATCGGTCCCTCAAGCTTCGCACCGGGACCGGCAGGCGGGCCACCCCTAGGCTCTCGTGGTGCCGCGCCGCTCCGACTCGTCCAGTGCGGCGTTGGCGCTGGCGGCGATCGCCACCACCTGGGGGT
>DASTFY010000279.1:0-4163 GCA_035719525.1 Acidimicrobiales bacterium | reverse complement strand
TTCACGTTCGGGCGGTAGCCGGGGAGCGAGTCGATCACGTCGGCGTGGCTCGGCCAGTGCCACTCCATGGTGCTCTGCAGCACGTCCTTCGGGACGTCGACGAGAACCGGGCCCGGCCGGCCGGTCGTGGCGATGTGGAAGGCCTGACGGATGGCGAGGGGCAGATCGGCGGCCGCCATCACGAGCTCGTTGTGCTTCGTGACCGAGCGCGTGATGCCCACGGTGTCGCACTCCTGGAACGCGTCGGTTCCGATGGCGGTGGTCGGCACCTGTCCCGTGACGGCCACCAGGGGCACCGAATCCATGTAGGCGTCGCACAACGGGGTGACGAGGTTGGTGGCGGCCGGCCCGCTCGTCACCATGGCCACACCCGGGCGGCCGGTGACGTGCGCATACCCCTCGGCCATGTGTCCGGCCCCTTGCTCGTGGCGGACCAGGATGTGGCGGATGGAGGAATCCAGCAGCGGGTCATAGGCCGGCAGGATGCAGCCGCCGGGCAGCCCGAACACGACTTCCACCCCCTCCGTCTCGAGCGCCTTGATGAGGGCCTGAGCCCCGGTCAGCAACATGGTGGTTCCTCTCCTGAAAACGGAAACGACCTCCCGAACTCCGGGAGGTCGTGGGCACGCGCGGCGGCAGCCGGCGCGCCTAGGTGATTACGAGGAGCAGACCGGTGAGGGTCACGCCCCGGAGTGTACCCGCGTCCAGAGCGACCGTGGCAACCGCGTGCTACACCAGCGCGGATGGGGGCCGCTCGGCTGCTCACGATCATGGGATCGGGGGAGACCGCGCCCACCATGGTCAAGCCCCACCGCGAGGTGTTCGATCGGCTCGGCCTAGACACGCCCAGAGCCGTGCTGCTCGACACGCCCTACGGCTTCCAGGCCAATGCCGGCATCGTCTCCGACCGGGCCGTCCAGTACTTCCGCCAGTCGGTTGGCCGCGAGGTGGAGGTGGCCGAGCTGCGCCGGACTGACACGGAGAACCGCGTCGCCATCGAGCAGGCCTTCGCCCGCATCCGGACGGCCGACTGGCTGTTCACCGGGCCGGGCAGCCCGTCGTTCGCGCTCCGCCAGTGGGCCGGCACCCCGGTGCCCGCCCTGCTGGCCGAGAAGCTCCACTTTGGCGGTGCGCTCGTGTTCTCGAGCGCAGCCGCCCTCACGCTCGGCGTCGTCACGGTGCCGGTCTACGAGATCTACAAGGTGGGTGAGGATCCGGTGTGGCTGGACGGCCTCGACCTGCTGTCGGCGTACGGGCTGCCCGTGGCCGTGATCCCCCACTTCGACAACACCGAGGGCGGCAACCACGACACCCGCTTCTGCTACCTGGGCCTCCCCCGCCTCGAGCGGCTCGAGCGAGCACTACCCGCGGGCGTGATGGTGGTCGGCGTCGACGAGCACACCGCGATCATCATCGACCTCGATGCCGACGAGGCCACCATCGTGGGGCGCGGCGGCGTCACGCTCCGCCGGGCCGGCCGGGAGGCCGTGCTCGAGGCGGGCCGGACCGTCCCGTTGGACGTGGTGCGGGCCGGCCCCGACGGTGAGCCGCATCGCCGCAGGCGGGCCCGATCGTCCGGCCCTCCACCGCCGGCGCCGGCCGTCCCGGAGCCCGCCGCGTCGCTGGCTGAGAGCACCCTGGCCGCAGAGTCCGACTTCGACACCGCCCTCAGCGACCGCGACGCCGACCGAGCGGTGGCCGCCGTGCTGGCGCTGGACGAGGCCATCTCGGCCTGGTCGACGGACACCTACCAGTCCGACGAGACCGACCGCGCCCGGGCGGCCCTGCGGTCGATGGTGGTCCGCCTCGGTCAAGCGGCGATGGCAGGCCTACGCGACCCACGCGCCGCCGTGGCGCCCGCAGTGCGGGCTGCACTGGCGGTGCGCGCCGCCGCCCGGGCCGAGCGACGCTATGACCTGTCCGACCTCGTCCGTAACGAGCTCGCCGAGGCGGGCATCGAAGTCCGGGACACGCCCGACGGGGTCGAGTGGACGATGAGCGAGCTCAGATTGGGTTCGTGAGCGCTCCGGTCTCGGCCCCCTGCACCAACCGGGCGTACTTGGCCAACACGCCCGAGGTGTAACGGGGCGGGGCGGGAGTCCAGCCCTCGCGCCGGTGGCGCAGCTCCACGTCGCCCACCAGCAGGTCGAGCCGCTTCTGGTGGATGTCGATCACGACCTTGTCCCCGTCGCGCACGAACGCGATCGGCCCACCGTCCACGGCCTCTGGAGCGACGTGGCCGATGGAGAAGCCCCACGTACCACCGCTGAAGCGCCCGTCCGTGATGAGCGCGCAGTCGGCCCCCCGCCCGGCGCCCTTCAGCGCCCCGGTGACGGCCAGCATCTCCCGCATGCCCGGCCCGCCCTTGGGCCCCTCGTAGCGGATGACCAGCACGGTTCCCGGCTCGATGGAGCCGGCGAGGATGGCGGTCAATGCGCCCTCCTCTCCGTCGAACACCCGGGCCGGTCCCTCGAAGTGGAGCTGGTCCTGGCTGAGGCCCGCCACCTTGACGACCGCGCCCCGGGGCGCCAGCGAGCCGCGGAGCACGACCAGGCCGCCCTCCGGATGGATGGGGGCGTCCAGCGGATGGACGACGACGCCGTCGGGGCGGGGCGGGTCGAGCTCGGACAGGTTCTCCGCCATGGTGCGACCCGTCACCGTCAGCGTGTCGCCGTGCAGCAGGCCGGCGTCGAGCAAGTGCTTCATGACCACGGGGACGCCGCCGACGCGGTCCAGGTCGGTCATGTGGAACTTGCCGCCGGGCTTCATGTCCGCGATGTGGGGCACGCGCGCGGCGACGCGGTTGAAGTCGTCGAGCTCGAGAGCCACGCCCGCCTCGTTGGCGATGGCCAGGAGGTGGAGCACGGCGTTGGTCGAGCCGCCCAGCGCGTTGGTGACGACGATGGCGTTCTCGAAGGCGGGCTTGGTCATGATCTGACGGGGGGTGATCCCGAGGCGTAGCAACTCGACCACCGATTCGCCCGCCCGGAAGGCGTCGTCGTCACGCCGGGAGTCGACCGAGGGGGGCGAGGCGGAACCGGGCAGCGACATGCCGAGCGCCTCACCGATGGCGGCCATGGTGTTGGCGGTGAACATTCCGCCGCAGGCCCCCTCGCCGGGGCAGGCACTGCGCTCGATCTGCCCCAGCTCGTCCTCGGTGATGGTTCCGAGCGCGCAGGCGCCGACCGCCTCGAAGACGCTCACGACGTCGATCGGAGCGCCCCTGTGGCTCCCGGGCAGGATGGAGCCGGCATAGACGAACACCATCGGCAGGTCCAGCCGGGCGGCCGCCATCAGCATGCCGGGAAGGCTCTTGTCGCATCCCGCCAGGCCGATGAAGCCGTCCATCCGCTCTGCGTGCATCACGGTCTCGACGCTGTCGGCGATCACTTCCCGTGAGACCAGCGACGCGTGCATGCCCTCGTGGCCCATCGAGATGGCGTCCGACACCGAGATCGTGCCGAACTGCAGCGGAAAGCCGCCGGCCTGGTACACGCCGGCCTTGGCCCGGAGGGCCAACCGGTGCAGCGACAGGTTGCAGGGGGTGATCTCGTTCCAGCTCGAGGCCACACCGATCTGGGGCTTGTCCCAGTCGTCGTCGGTCATGCCGACGGCCCGCAGCATGGCGCGAGCCGGGGCCTTCTGAATTCCGGTGGTGACGTCGTGCGAGCGCGGCTTCAAGTCGGCCATGGGCGGCACGCTACCGCGGGCCTCACGGGGCGACCGGGGGCCATACTGCGGACGTGGTGGTGGCGCTGGCGTTGATCGTCGGCGGCGCCTGGGCCACCCTGACCTGGGTCGGCGACCACGGGAGCCAGCTCGTCAACGCCGGCGCGTGGTGGTGGGGATGGCTCGCCGTCCCAGTGGCCGCCGCACTGCTGGCGGCGCTGGCCCGGCGCCGAGGCACCGGACCGGCGCCCTGGTTGCTCGCCGTGCTGCTGCTCGCCCCGATGGCCGTCGCGTTCATCGCCCACGACCGGCTCGAGGACCGCCGACCGGCCTACTGGCCGGTCGGCTGGACGTTGCTCGTCGTACTCGGCGCCATCTGCGCCGTGGCCGGCCTAGCTCGCGACCGACCGCGCTGACGGTCGACGCCGGTACAGCGTCAGGACCAATCCACCGAGGACCAGCACGACGGCGACATAGCCCGCCAGGTCAGCTGC
>DASTFY010000278.1:0-2680 GCA_035719525.1 Acidimicrobiales bacterium | reverse complement strand
TCCTCGTCTCGCCCTCCTCGAAGCGGCTGTTCTCCAGCACCAGCACCTCGCCGGCCTCGAGCGCCCCGGCCATCTCCTCTACCTCGTCCCCCACGACTGCCGGCGCCTGCCTGACCTCGCCTTCGGTGAGCTCTCCGATGCGGTCGGAGACCGGCTTCATGGACAGGCTCGGGTCCGGGCCCTTGGGCCGCCCCAGGTGGGAGACGAGCACCACCGAGGCTCCGCGCTCACGCAGGTTCTCGATCGTCGGCAGGACCGCTCTGATCCGGGTGTCATCGGAGATCTCTCCGTCCTCGAGCGGAACATTCAGGTCCGCACGCATCAGCACGCGACGCCCCTCCACCTCAGCGTCCCGAACGCTCGCCTTGCTCAGGGTCAATCTAGGCGGAGACGGCGGCCGGCTGCAGGACCTTCTCCGCGAGCTCCACGCAGCGGTTCGAGTAGCCCCACTCGTTGTCGTACCAGGAGAAGACCTTGACCATGTTCCCCTCCAGCACGATCGTCTGCTCGGAGTCGAAGATCGACGAGTGCGGGTCGCTGATGATGTCGGTGGAGACGATCGGGTCCTCGGTGTACTTGAGGATCCCCTTGAGGTCGCCGTCGGCGGCACTCCTGATCGCCTCGTTGACCTCCTCGACGGAGGTCTCCTTGCTTGCTTGGAACGTCAGGTCGACGAGCGAACCCGTGATCACGGGCGCGCGGATCGCCATGCCGTTGAGCCGTCCGTCCAGGTCCGGCAGGACCAGGCCGACGGCCTTGGCGGCGCCGGTCGAGGTGGGAATCAGGTTGACCGCGGCTGCGCGGGCGCGGCGCGGGTCCTTGTGGGGCATGTCCTGGAGCCGCTGGTCGGCGGTGTAGGCGTGGATCGTCGTCATCAACCCGTGGTCGATGCCGATCGACTCATGCAGAACCTTGGCCACCGGGGCGAGGCAGTTCGTCGTGCACGACGCGTTGGAGATGATGTGGTGCTGCTCGGGGTCGTACGCGTCGAAGTTGATGCCGAGGGCGACCGTGATGTCGGGCTCGGTGGCGGGCGCGGTGATGATCACCTTCTTCGCACCCGCGTCGAGGTGCTTGGAGGCGTCGTCGCGCTTGGTGAACAGCCCGGTCGACTCGATCACGACGTCGGCGCCGAGGTCCCCCCAGAGCAGGTCGGCGGGGTCCATCTCGGAGAACACGGGCAGCTCGTCGCCGTCCACCACCAGCCCGTTCTTGCCGACGCCCACCTTACCCTTGTAGGGGCCGAGGACGGAGTCGTACTTGAGGTGGTGGGCGAGCGACTCGTGGTCAACCAGATCGTTGACCCCGACGAAGTCGATCTCGGCGCCCGACGCCTTGGCCGCGCGAAAGAGGTTGCGGCCGATGCGCCCGAAGCCGTTGATGCCGACCTTCACTGCCATTGAAGTCTTCCTCCTTGCTCTGGGACTGGTGGCGTGACTCTCAAGCTAGCGGGCGGGCCTACTCCGGTGCGGAGATGACCTCAACCACGTAGCCATCGGGGTCGCGCAGGCGCGCGGCGTAGTTGCCCTGACCCTGCGCCGGCGGGCTGCCGGGCTCGGCCACCATCTCGCCGCCGTTGGCCATGCCGGACTCGAACGAGGCCTTGACGGCGGGGATGCTCTTGGCGGGAAAGGACACCGTGCCGAAGCCCGGCTGCTGCACACCCTCTTGGCTGATGAAGAGCGCCGGCTTGTTCATGCCCCAGGAGATCGACCCGGCGTTCTCCCGCTGCCGGCGCCAGCCGAGCGGGGCCAGGATCGCGTCATAGAAGCTGCCGCTGCGCTCCAGGTCCGAGACGTTGAGGGTGACGTAATGGATCATCGACTTGAGGGGAGCCTAGCGGGGTTCAGCGTCGCGGCTCCCAGCGGAAGGCGAACAACGCCACCAGCAGCCCCGCCACCCCCCAGGCGGCGACGATCGCGAGGTCACCCCAGTCGAAGCCGGCCCCCGTCGTGTTCGGGTCCCAGGCGGTGAAGAAGGCCTCGAAGAAGTGGCGAATCGGGAACAGGTCGGCGAAATTGAGCACGCCCTGGGGGATCTCGCTGTCCGGGATGAAAATTCCCGAGATGAAGTAGAGCGGCAACACGACGGCGTTCGAGATCGCGGGTGCGGCGTCCTCCGAGGGGATTGCGGCGGTCAGCGCGAAGCCCAGGCAGCAGAACGAGAACGCTCCGACCCCGAGGGCCACGAGCACCGCCGGCAGCCTCTCGGTCGGGATCGAGACGTCGTAGATCAGCCGCCCGATCACGGCCACCAGCACCACCATCAGCACCGAAACGACGAGCGAGTTCCCGACCCTGCCCGCGACGAACACATACGTGGGCAGCGGGGTGCCTCGCACGCGCTTCAGCAACCCACGCTCGCGGTCCTGGGTGAGGTTGATCGCGAGGCTCTGCAGCGTGGCGGAGATCACCGCCAGCGAGATGATCGCCGGGACGTAATAGGTGGTGGTCTTGACCCCCCGCTCCTCGATCTCGTCGTTCCCGAAGATCGTCGCGAAGATCAAGAGGAAGATCAGCGGGAGCATCACCGTGAAGAAGACCGACGCCGGGTTGCGCCAGAACACCTTCTGGTCGAAGCGGAACTGGTGGATGACGAGCCGCGCTCCGGTCACTCGCCTTCGCCCTTCTCGCCAGGCACCTGGTCGCCGTCGGTCAGCTCGAGATAGATGTCCTCCAGG
>DASTFY010000277.1:0-5869 GCA_035719525.1 Acidimicrobiales bacterium | reverse complement strand
CCCCCCCCACGCCACTATGCCCTCCTGGACGAGGCCATCGCCGCCCACGCCGGCGTCCGGCCGGTGGAGCAAGGTGAAGGCGACAGCGTCGTCGCCGCCTTCTCCCGCGCCTCGGACGCCGTCGCGGCCGCGGTCAGCGCGCAGCGCGCGCTGACCGAGGAACCTTGGCCCGACGGCGTCCGCCTGCGGGTCCGCATGGCCATCCACACCGGTGAGGCGCAGCTGCGGGACGAGGGGAACTACTTCGGACAGGCGGTGATCCGCTGCGCCCGCTTGCGGGCGATCGGACACGGTGGGCAGGTCCTGGTGTCGGAAGCGACCGCGGCACTGGTGGTCGACCGCCTGCCGGACCAGGTCGGCCTGCTCGATCTCGGTACCCATCGGCTGAAGGACCTGGGCCGGCCCGAGCGGGTGTGGCAGCTCACGCATCCCGATCTCACTCCCGTGCTGCCGGCGCTGCGCTCATTGGACGCGTTCCGCCACAACCTGCCGGTCCAGCTCACACCGCTGATCGGCCGGGCCCGGGAGGTGCGCGAGGTCGTCGATCGACTGGCCACCGACCGGCTGATCACGCTCACCGGATCGGGCGGTGTCGGCAAGACCCGCATGGCGATGGCCGTCGCGGCCGAGGTGGTGGACCGGTGTCCCGGGGGCGTGTGGCTGGTCGAGCTGGCCGGGGTGGCGGACCCCGCGAACGTGGCGGCCACGGCTCTGGCTGCGCTCGGTGTGCATGAGATGCGAGGGGTCGATCCGATGGAGCACCTCGCCGCGGCGCTAGGCGACGAAGCCTCGCTGGTCGTGCTGGACAACTGCGAGCACCTGGTCCACGCCTGCGCCCAGGTGGTGGCGGCCCTGCTCGCCTCGCAGGGGTCGGTCTCGGTATTGGCCACCAGCCGCGAGCCCCTCGAGGTGCCCGGCGAGATCACCTGGAGGGTTCCCTCGCTGCCGGCGCCGCCGCCCGAAGTCTCGCTGGCTGTGCCGACGCTGTCGCAGTACGAGGCCGTGGTGCTGTTCGTCGATCGGGCACGGCGCGCCCGACCCTCGTTCGCAGTGACCGAGGACAATGCGCCGGCGATCGCCCAGATCTGCCACCGCTTGGACGGCATCCCACTGGCGCTCGAGCTGGCCGCGGCCCGCTGCCGCCAGATGACCGTCGAACACATCGCCCGGGACCTCGACGACCGCTTCCGGCTGCTGACAGGCGGCGCACGGACGGTGCTGCCTCGGCACCAGACCTTGGCCGCGTCGATCGACTGGAGCCACGACCGCCTCGACGGTCCCGAGCAGGTCGTCCTGCGGCGGCTCGGCGTATTCGTCGGGCCGTTCCCGCTCGAAGCGGCGGAGGACGTCGTGGCCGCGCCGGGAGACATCGATCCGGTCGAGGTCTTCGACCTACTCCGCCGCCTCGTCGACAAGAGCCTGGTGCTGGCCGAGGACGGGGCGGGCGGCGAATCGAGGTACCGGCTGCTCGAGACCGTGCGCGCCTACGCCTTCGACCGGGCGGCACGCGCCGGAGAGGTGGCGGGTCTGCGGTCCGCCCACGTGCGGTTCTGGGTCGGGTGGCTCGAAGCTCGCTGGCCCTCGATCTTCACGGACGAAGCGGTGGACGAGGTGGAGTCGCACCACGCCAACCTCACTGCCGCGTTGGAGTGGAGCTCGGACGACCCGGCACAGGGACTGCGCATGTTGCGGCTGGTGGCCCGGCCATGGGCCGCTTCGGGCCGGCTTGCCGCCGCCATGGTCGCGGTGGACCGCCTCCTGACCGACGAGCACGCTGACCGGTTCCCAGTGGCGTGGGTCGGGGCGGCGCTGTCCGCGTTCGAGGTCGTCGAGGTCAGTCGGGGCGAGGAGGCGGCGGTCGCTGTCCTCCAGCAGGCCGAAGCGATCGCCGTCCGCCAGGGCGACGAGTACCACGCCGTCATCGCCCGGTTCCCGTACCAGTGCGCGCGAGAACTCTGCCTCGAGGCACGGGACCTGGCCGGCGCGCGGGGCGATCGCTACGTCGAGGCCTCGGCCATCATGGAGGCGGTCGACATCGACGTCGACGGCGATCCGGCCGCGGCGGACCTCGACACGGCCGAGCGGGCTGCCGTGGCCACGGGTAGCAACCACCTGCTCGGCTTGGTGCGCCGTAGTCGCGCGCTCGCCGCGCGCGACCGGGGCGACCTGGCTGTCGCAGTCGAGATCGCGCTCGGCATGGCTGAGGATCGGTCCCTGGTAGTCGTGGACTCGGCGGTGGCGATCCTCGTCACGGCCGGCCTATTGGCCGCCGACGAGGACGCCTTGGAAGCCGCCAGCGACATCGCGGAGCGCCGGCTCCGGCGCATCCCGGGGACGGCCGTTCTCGCCGATGCCGCGGCGCACTCGCTCGACCTGCTGCGGGGTGGAGCACCGGCCACCGATCCCTCGCTCGGCGTGGAGCGCTCCCTGGTGTTCACCACCGGCACGTTCCGCCTGGCGGCGCGGGAGGCCATCGCCGCCGGTGCCGGCCAGCTCGCACTCGCGGAGGCCCGTACCGACACCAGGGACACGCCCCACTGGCAGGCGACGCTGGCCGCCGTGGAAGCGATGGTCGGCGACGACGAGGACCGATGGCACGAGGCGTTGCGGCTGTCGGCCGACCACGGTTTGCGCCTGATCGCGGTCGACGCGCTGGAGGGCGTGGCCGTCGCGGCGGCGACCAGCGAGAGCTGGACCGAGTGCCTTCGCCTGTCGGGCGCGGCCGAGCGGCTCCGGGACGAGACGGGTTATCGCTGGCGCATCGCCAACGAGCAGGCGGCCCGGGACAAGGCGCTGGGCGCGGCCCACGACCAGCTCGGCGCCCCTCTGGCCGAGACCGCGCTGGCCGAGGGGCGGGCGCTGGAGTGGCACGAGGCGGCGGCCTACGCGCTCCGGGCCCGCGGTCGACGCGGGCGCCCCCGGCACGGCTGGGCCAGCCTCACCCCGACCGAGCACAAGGTGCTCGACCTGGTGGCCGAGGGGCTGACGAACCCGCAGATCGGTGATCGGCTCCTGATGAGCCGCGCCACGGTCAAGACCCACGTGGCCCACCTCCTGGCCAAGCTCGGCGCTCGCTCACGAGCGGAGCTGGCCGCCGAGAGCGCGCGCCATCAGCCGGCGGGCAGGAGCCCTACCGCGTCGTAGGCGCGGGCCAGCGTCTTCGAGGCGACGGCGCGGGCCTTGTCGGCGCCCTTGGCGAGGAGCGCGGCGAGCTCGCCCGGGTCGGCCATCAGGTCCCGGTAGCGCTCCTGGATGGGCCGCAGCAGCTCGACGACGGCTTCGCCGGTGTCGGTCTTCAGCGGACCGTACTGGAGGTACCCGGCCGCGATGTCCTCCGGAGAGCGACCGGTCGCCGCCGACTGGATCTCCAACAGGTTCGACACCCCCGGCTTCTCGGCCCGGTCGAAGCGGACCTCCGTGCCGGAGTCGGTGACGGCTCGCTTGAACTTGCGCACGATGGCCGCCGGGTCGTCGTAGAGGTTGATGATCCCGGCGTCGGATCCCGCCGATTTCGACATCTTGGCCGTGGGCTCCTGCAGGTCCATGACGCGGGCACCGGCCCGTGGGAGCACCGCCTTGGGCACGACGAAGGTGTCACCGAAGTGGTGGTTGAAGCGAACGGCGATGTCGCGGGTGATCTCGACGTGCTGGCGCTGGTCCTCCCCGACGGGCACCTCCTCGGCGTCGTACAGGAGGATGTCGGCCGCCTGGAGGGCGGGGTAGGTGAGCAGACCGGCAGAGATGAACCCCGCCTGTTTGGCCGCCTTCTCCTTGAACTGCACCATGCGTTGCAGCTCGCCGATGGAGACCGTGCACTCCATGATCCAACAGAGCTGGGAGTGCTCGGCCAGGTGGCTCTGCACGAACACCGTGGCCACGTCGGGGTCGAGGCCCACGGCGAACAGCGTGGCCGCCAGCTCCAGCGTCTGGTGGCCGACCGCGCCGGGTTCCTGGGGCACCGTCAGCGCGTGAAGGTCGACGATGCCGTGGAACGCATCACAGGTGTGCTGCCCCAGCGCCCAGTTCCGCAGCGCTCCCAGGTAGTTGCCGAGGTGGACTTCGCCGGTGGGCTGGATGCACGACAGGACCCTGGTCACGATGGGTCAGGGTAGTGCCGGGGCTCGGCCGCGCTCCGGCGCAATCGGAGCGCAGGGCGGGCGGGGATGCCACGCTCGCGGGGGTCGGCCCGGGTACCCTCGATCCGTGGCATACGAAGTGTCCACGGAGGTCTTCGACGGCCCCTTCGACCTCCTGCTGCACCTGATCCTGCGGGAAGAGCTCGACCTGTACGAGATCTCCCTGGCCCGCATCGTGGACGCCTACCTGGCCGAGGTGGAGCGCATGGAGGCGTTCGACCTGGACCTGGCCACCGAGTTCCTCCTGATCGCGGCCACCCTGGTCGAGCTCAAGGCCCGCCGGCTGCTGCCAGATCCCGACGACGTCGACCTGGACGACGAGCTGGTCCTGTGGGAGGAGCGCGACCTGCTGCTGGCCCGCCTCCTGGAGTGCAAGACCTTCAAGGACGCGGCGGGTGTGCTCCGCCGCCTGTCCGACCGCGCCGCACGCTCGTTCCCCCGCCGCCTCGGTCCCGAGGAGCACTTCCTCGCGCTCACGCCCGACCTGCTGGAGGGCATCACCGCGGCCGACCTCTGCCGGGCGTTCGTGCGGGCCACGGCGCCCCGGCCGGTACCGACCGTCGACCTCGACCACGTCGCCCCGATCCGGCTGTCGGTGGCCGAGGCCGTCGACGAGTTGGTCGATGAGCTGCCGCGGGCCGGCCGCATCACGTTCCGCCGCCTGACCAGCGGACTGGTCGAGCGGCTGGCGGTGATCGTCCGGTTCCTCGCTCTCCTGGAGCTGTTCAAGCAGGGCCTGGTGGAGCTGGAGCAGGCCGACGCCTTCGGCGACATCGAGATCCGGTGGACCGGCGGCGAGGCTGGCTCAGGGGACGGCCGGGTTCCCGTGGGCGCCGCCGTCGACGACTACGAGGGGTGAGCATGAGCGACCCGGAGGAGCTCCTCGACCCCCTTCGCCTCGACCAGGACGCCGAGCCCGACGCGCCCCGCCGCCCGGACGCCGCGGCCGACGTCGTACGGGCCATCGAGGCCATCGTGCTCGTGGCGACCGAGCCGGTGCCGCCGGACCTGTTGGCCCAACTCCTGGAGCTGCCCGTGGTCACCGTCGAGCAGCTGTGCCAGAGGCTGGCCGGCGCCTACGAGGAGGCGGGGCACGGGTTCGCCCTGGTGCGTGTCGCCGGTGGGTACCGCTACCAGAGCCATCCGGATCTGGCCCCCTACGTGGAGCGTTTCGTGCTGGAGGGCCAGTCGGCTCGCCTGTCGGCGGCCGCGTTGGAGACCCTGGCCATCGTGGCCTACAAGCAGCCGCTCTCCCGGGCTCAGGTGGCGGCCATCCGCGGCGTCGACCCCGACGCCGTGCTGCGCACGCTGCAGTCCCGCGGCTACGTGGACCAGGTGGGTCGCGATCCCGGTCCGGGGCAGGCCGTGCTCTGGGGCACGACCCCGCTCTTCCTCGAGCGGTTGGGCCTCGACTCGGTGGCAGATCTGCCTCCCATCGCCGACTTCGTCCCCGGAGCCGAGGTGGTCGAGGCGCTGGAGGCCGGCCTGCGGCTGGCGCCCGACGTGGACGCTCCTCCGCCCGACGGTGGATGACGGCGCAAGGAGAGCCGCAGGGCCGACCAGCCCGAGCAGCAGGGGATGGCTCGACCGGGGAGCGCCTGCAGAAGGTGCTGGCGCAGCGGGGGTACGGCAGCCGCCGGGTGTGCGAGGACCTCATCGCCGCCGGCCGGGTCCGGGTCAACGGGCAGCCGGCGAGGCTGGGCTGGCGGTTGGAGGTCGACCACGACCGGGTG
>DASTFY010000276.1:0-3173 GCA_035719525.1 Acidimicrobiales bacterium | reverse complement strand
CCTGGAGGATGTAGAACGTCTCGTCCTCGTAGCGGTGGATGTGCGGCGGCGGACCGCCGCCGGGCGCAACGATCGCCTCCATCGCGAAGTACGCGCCGCCGGTTTCGGCGCCGGTGACGAGGAACCGGTAGACGTCGCCGGGTCCCAGGTAGGTCGCGCCGGTTCCGGCGGGGCGGTGCAACGGCGACTGGTCGGTGGTGGTGCCGGGCACGTCTCGTGCGGGCGTCCTGTTGTCGGTTGTCATGGGCTGAGGCTGCCGACCCGCGCCCCAGCCCGCAATCCCAGGATCCTGGGTGATCTCGGCTCTTTGCAGTCCGAGGTCATGGCACGCCAGCCTCCACGACCGGCCGGCGGACTTGCTACGGGGCGGCTGTGACGGCCTCGGTGATCACCTCCGGCGTGATGGGCGGATGGACTAGCCGGCGGCGCAGGTCTTGCAGCCGGCGCAGTGCGAGATACTTCATCACGGGCAGCTCATCGTCTACGCGAACGCGCTGGGCCGTGCCTTCCCCGCCAGCCGGGCCGCCTTCGGCCTGTAGGGGACATCTCCACCATCCGAGGCGGGACTTCTCCTCGGATTTCTCGTCGGCGCGTGTCGAGAACGGGCGGTCGGCTCCGACTCATGGGCACCGGCGGCCAAGGGGACCGCCAACACGAGAGGAGCACGAACGATGACCAAGGTGACCGCCCAGATGTCGGTGTCCCTCGACGGCTTCTACACCGGACCGCGGGACACGCGGGCCCCCAAGGACATGAGTGGCTGGATGGGGGGCCCCGAAGCGCCCGGTTTCTTCCGGGTCACCCGCTGGGTCGTCGACGCCATGGCCTGGCGCGAGCGGCTGGGCTTCGCCGGCGGCGAGCAGTCGATCAACTCGGAGATCATCGGGGAGACGTTCGCGGCGGCCGGTGCCTATGTCATGGGCCGGCGCATGTTCGACGCCGGCGAGGTCCCCTGGGGCGAGGAGCCGCCGTTCCACGCCCCGGTGTTCGTCGTCACCCACCGTTCCCGGGACGTGCTCGAACGCCAGGGTGGCACCTCCTTCACCTTTGTCACCGAAGGACTCGAGCGGGCCATCGAGCTGGCCCGGGACGCCGCCGGTGGCAAGGACGTGGCGGTGGCCGGCGGCGGGGAGCTCCTGCGCCAGGTGCTGACCGCCGGGCTGCTCGACCAGCTTGAGGTGCACATCGCCCCGGTGCTGCTGGGCGACGGCCAGCGCCTGTTCGACCCCAGCCTCGGCCTCGGCGCCGACGACGGCATCGAGCTGGTCCCGACCCGGGTCGTCGAGGCGCCCGAGGTCACCCACATTCGCTACACCGTCACCGGGCGGTCGAAGCTGGTGCTGGACGATCGCGGCGCCAGCGGCGACCTGGTCGGACCGGCCCAGCCAGCGCAGTGAGAGAGGAGCGAGCTGTGAAGTACATGCTGCTGATCTACGGCAACGAGGAAGCCTTCAGCTCGGTGGGTGCGGAGACCTTCGCCGAGATCCTCCGCGCGACCGATGCCCTCAACCAGGAGCTGTTCGAGTCGGGTGAGCTGGTCGGCGCCTATGGCGTGGCCGACCAGGTGAACGCCAAGATGGTCCGGGTCACCGGCGGGACGCCGGTGGTGACCGACGGCCCCTTCGCCGAGGCCAAGGAGTACCTGGGCAGCTTCACGATCCTCGACTGCGACAGCCTGGAACGGGCCCTGGAGATCGCGGCTCGCAACCCGTCGGCGCGCTACTGGGGTGTCGAGGTCCGGCCACTCATGCACGAGGCCAACGTCGAGCCGTGACCGACTGGCGGGCCGTCCGGCGGCTGGTCCCGGAGGTGCTTGGTGCGCTGGTGCGCCGCTACGGCCACTTCGACGCCTGCGAGGACGCCGTCCAGGAGGCGCTGGTGGCGGCCACGGCCCAGTGGCCGGTGCAGGGGTGGCCGGAGAATCCCCGAGAGTGGTTGGTGACGGTGGCGTCGCGTCGCCTCGCCGACCAGCTGCGCAGCGACGCCGCCCGCCGCCGGCGGGAGGAGGCCGATGCCATCCGCACTCCGCCCCCGCCCGCCGGTGGCGAGGTGTACCCCGACCTCGAAGCCCGTGGCCCCACCGGCGACGACACCCTCACGCTGCTGTTCCTGTGCTGCCACCCGGCGCTGACGCCCCCGTCGCAGGTCGCGCTGACCCTGCGGGCCGTCGGCGGCCTGTCGACCGCCGAGATCGCCCGGGCCTTCCTCGTGCCCGAGGCGACCATGGCGCAGCGCATCAGCCGGGCGAAGCAACGCATCAAGGCGGCCGGAGCCAGCTTCGACCTGCCGCCGCCAGCTGAGCAGGCGGAGCGGCTCGGCGTCGTGCTCCATGTGGTCTACCTCGTCTTCAACGAGGGCTACACGGCCACGTCGGGGGCGCAGCTGTTGCGGGCCGAGCTGACGGCCGAGGCCATCCGGCTGGCCCGCGAGCTCCATCGGCTGGTCCCCGGCGACGGCGAGGTGGCCGGGCTCCTGGGCCTTCTGCTGCTGACCGACGCCCGCCGCCAGGCCCGCACGGCCCCGGACGGGTCGCTGGTGCCGCTGAGCGAGCAGGACCGGACGCTCTGGAACATCCAAGCCATCGCCGAGGGCGTGGCCCTCGTGACCGACACCCTGTCGAGGGGCCCGATCGGCCCGTACCAGCTCCAGGCCGCCATCGCCGCCGTCCACGACGAGGCACCCACCGCCGAAGTCACCGACTGGCCGCAGATTCTGGCCCTCTACACGGTTCTGGAGCGGGTGTCACCCAACCCGACGGTGACACTCAACCGCGCGGTGGCGGTGGCCAAGGTCCAAGGACCCGCGGCCGGGCTGGCCCTGCTCGACGCCCTCTCGGCCGACGAGCGCATCTCCGCCTCCCACCACCTCGTCTCCGTGCGCGCCCACCTGCTGGAGATGGCCGGCGACGACGACGCGGCGCGCGCCGGCTACCGAGAGGCGGCCCGACGCACCACCAGCGAACCCGAGAGGCGCCACCTCCTGACCCGCGCCGCGCGGCTCGGGTGACTGACCGTGCGGTGGCACGTCCGGGCCCAGCGTCCGGAACCGGGCCGGTCTGGGGAGGCCGTAAGAGCGGGAGGCCCACTTGGGGAGCGGGCTTCCGGGCGATAGCTCCGGATGGATTCGAACCATCGACCTCACGATTATGAGTCGTGCGCTCTAACCGCTGAGCT
>DASTFY010000275.1:0-7923 GCA_035719525.1 Acidimicrobiales bacterium | reverse complement strand
CGGGCAGCAGCCCGGCGGACTGGCCGACGCCAACGGCGATCTGGACGAAGGCGACGACCTCGACGACCTGGACGAGCTGGACGACCTGGACGACGAACTGGACGAGGACCTGGACGAGCTCGACGACCTCGACGACCTGGACGACGACCCGGACGACGAACTGGACGAGCTCGACGACCTGGACGAGGACGTCGCCGCCACCGTCGCTTCGCGGCGGCGCCAGTACGACGCCGACATCGACGACGATCTGTCGGTCGACGGCGGTCCGGACGACGGCAACGTCCGGGAGTGGGCTCGGGTGCCGGCGGCGGACGAGGATTTCGACGGGGACGACGAAGCCGGCGCGGACCGCTGAGCGCCCATGTCGGCGCCGGCGGCCGCGTCGCGGCGAGGAGACAACCGTGAGCTTGTCGCGTTAGCCCGCGGAGGCGGCCTCAACTTCATTGGCGCGGCCGTGACGCAGGTGGCGGCGATGGTCGTCCTCCTGCTGCTGACGCGGAACCTCCCCAAGACCGACGTCGGGCTGTTCCGGCAGTCCTTCGCCCTGTTCTCCCTGCTCCAGATCGTCGCGCTGCTCGGCCTGGGCCAGGCGCTCACCCGCTTCGTGGCGGTGTTCAGGGCCGACAAGGACCGGGCCGCGGTGCTCGGCACGGTGCGCTGGGGCATGGCCGTGGCGTCCGGCGCGGCGATCGCCGCCGGCGTCGGCCTGTATGCGCTGAGCGGGTGGATCGCCAACACCATCTACAACAACCCCAGCCTCCAGAACCCGCTGGAGTACGTCGCAGTTGCCATCCCGCCCGCGGCGATCACCATGGCTGCGCTCGCCGCCTGCTCGGGCTTCCGCACCATGCGGCCCAACGCGCTCATCGGGCTGATGCTGGATCCGCTGCTGCGCGTCGTGCTGACCGCGGCCGCCATCTCCTCCGGATCGGGGCTGGAGGGCGTGCTGCGCGCGTTCGTGGTGGTCCCCTACATCACCGCCCTGCTGGCCCTGATATGGCTGGCCGTGCTCATGCGGGGGCCGAGGATCGCCGCCCGGATCGAGTCGGGCGAGATCATGCGCTTTGCCAGCGTGGCCTGGCTGGCGACGTTCACCACGCAGGCCCTCCTCTGGGTGGACCAGCTGATCCTTCCGCTGTACGTCAGCTCGGCCGAACTCGCCATCTACAGCGTGGCCACCAGCGTCGTCGTGTTGGCCACCTTCGCCATGAGCCCGATCAGCCAGTCGTTGGCACCGAGGGTGGCCGACCTCACCCGTCGGCGCGAACTGCGCCGCCTCGGCATCGCGTACAAGGCCGCCGCCAGCTGGATGCTGCGCTTCGCCCTGCCGTTCTTCGCCATCATCTTCATCTTCCCCCGGCCCTTGCTCGGCGTGTTCGGGACGGGCTACGGCCTTGGCGCGACGGTGACGGTGATCCTCGCCTTCGGCAAGCTCACCGACGTCGCCACCGGCCCCTGCGGCACGATGCTCAACCAGGCCGGCCTGAACAAGCTGTCTCTGCTCGACAACATCGTCGCATTGGCCATCAACCTCGGGCTGAACTTCCTCCTCATCCCCGAGTACGGCATCCGTGGCGCGGCCGTCGCGTGGACGATCTCGCTGGTGCTGGTCAACGCCGCCCGTGCCCTCCAGGTCCGCCGCTACATCGTGCCGGTGTGGCCCTTCAGCGATGGCACCCCGAAGGCGCTCGCCGCGTTCGCGTGGTCCGTGCTCGCCGCGCTGGTCGTCCGGGAGCTGGTCGACGGATCACCCCGCAAGGAGCTCTACATCGCCACGCCCGTGGTCTTCGGCCTCTACATCACGCTCGTGGTGGCGCTGGGGCTGACCGCGGAGGACCGCCTGGTCCTCGGGGACCTCACGAGCATCCTGCGCCGGCGCAGGCGTGCACCCAGGCCGAGCGCGCCGGGAGACACCGTGCGCGTGCCGGCCCCGGCACCGGTCGCGGTCACGGAGGATGTAACGGTCGCGGAGCCCAGCGTCGAGGTGGAAGGGACCCCGGCCCGACTCGCCCGGCGCTTCCGCCGCCGCCGGCACCTCGATCAGCGCCCCGGCACGGTCGAGGTCGTCCTGGACGAATTGGTCAGCCCGCTGCGGTACGACGTCATCGTCCGCCAAGAGTTCTTCGCCTTCCTCGACACCAACGCCGAGCTGCTAGAGGAGTTCGGCGATCTCGTGCTCGAAGCCAAGAGCACCCCGTACTACCTGTGGTACCGCGACATCGTGATCGGCGACCGGGTGAAGCTGCTCAAGGGCCGCAGCCTGGACGGGGCTTTCGCCGACCAGATCGAACGGGTGCTGGCGGTGCGGGCCCGTTTCAACCCGGCCGACGAGTCGTGGGGTGACATCCTCCTGCGCCGGCTCCCGGCCGGTTCCCGCACGGCCACCGGCAAGATCGTGGGCCCCCGCTTCGTCCCCGTCGACGGCTGCCACCGCATCGCGCTGCTCCGGCACCATGGTCGCAAGCTGCTGCCGGCCGAGTCGTATCGCCTCGTGGGTGACAAGCAGTCGGCGCGCGACAACACCGCCGTTCTCATCCCGAAGCTGCATCTCACCGAGGCGCAGTACCTCGACTATCTGGCGATGGGTTTCGGCGTGGACTCGCCTTCCTCGTTCGCCGAGCTGGTCGCCGCGGTGGCGGCCCGGCAGCCGGCACGGTCGGCCGAGCTCGAGAGTGTCATCAGCATCGACCTGCCGCTGCTCCTGCGGAGCTTCGGCCCCGGCCCTGGAGAGCGATGATGGCCGAGCTCTCACGGGCCCCGCTGTCGACGTTGGTGTCCAAGGCGGCCGGCCGCACCATCGGTCAGCTCACGTCCCGGTGGCGGGCCCTTCCCGACTATCTCGTGATCGGGACCAAGCGCGGGGGTACGACCTCGCTCCAGCAGTACCTGACCGCCCATCCGGACGTCCTCGAGCCGAAGGCGGCGAAGGCCAGCCATTACTTCGACGCCAACTACGCGAAGGGCTGGTCGTGGTATCGGGCGCACTTCCCGCTGCAGGGGTGGATGGACCGGCAACGGGCCGCGGGCCGGCCGGTCGTGGTCGGCGAGGCCAGCCCCTACTACTGCTTCCATCCGTTGGCGCTGGACCGCATCGCCGCGCGTTTGCCGGAGGTGCGGATGATCATCGTGCTGCGCGACCCGGTCGAGCGAGCATGGTCTCAGTACTCCTATGAAGTGGCGCGGGGCAACGAGGACCTCTCCTTTGCCGAGGCCCTCGATGCCGAGGCCGAGCGGCTGGCTGGCGCCGAGGAGCGCATCCAGTCCGGCGGTAGTGCCGACGACCGCCATTGGCGGCTCCACGCGTACCAGCGCCGGGGGCACTACGCGGAGCAGATCGCCGCGGTGCACGAGCGGTTCGCGCCCTCACAGCTCCACGTGGTCGTCAGCGAGGAGCTGTTCGCACAGCCGCTCGCGGTGATGAACGGCGTGTTCGGCTTCCTCGGCGTCGAGCCGGTCGAAGACGGCACGTTCGAGGCGGTCAACGCCAACCCCAAGAGCGCGCTCGACGCTCAGATCCGCGAGCGGCTGGCCGCTCACTACGCGCCCCACAACCGGCGTCTCTACGAGATGATCGGCCGGGAGCTTCCATGGACCGCTCCAGCCGAGACCCCGCGCTGACCGGGCGCGGCCCGAGTGCCGAAGGGCGCCGGCAGGGCGGTGCGCGGTCGGTGGGGCACCCAACGTCAGGTTCGCAGCAACCCCTGCCCGGGCGGCCCCCTGCCCACGGGACGGGCGGTCCGGTTGACCACGGATGGTGGCAGGATGGCTCGATGGCGGGACATCCGGATGCCCCTGCTCCGGCCCGGTCCGAGCCGGAATCGGGTGCGGCCTCGCTGCCACAGATCATCATGGTCCTGCTGGCGGCGGTGGCCGGTCTACTGGTGTTCACGGGTGTCAGTCGACCCGGCGCGTCCTGGGCGCTCGCGGCAGGGAGCCTGGCCGGCGCCGCGGCGCTGGTGCTCGTCGCCCGGCGCAGCATGGAGCTGTTTGTCCTGGTAGTGCTGGTACTTCGGCCGGCCTTGGACGGCCTGCACGCGCCAGGCGGGACCCAGATCACGGATCCCGCTCAGATGCTGGGAGCGCTGTTCGTCGTCGTGAGCGGGGTGTGGTGGATCGGGCGGCGCCTGACCGGGCATCGCCATCCGGGCTCGGTAGCCGGGATGGCGGCCGCCGGGTTCCTGGCCGCCGTAGCCGTCGCCACGCTCGGTAGTGATGCACCGGGCCGCAGCGTGGGTGAGTTGGCCCGAATGGTGACCGCGGTTTTGATGTTCTTCATCGTCGACCGGCTGTGCGAGACCACCGGGCGCCCCGATCGCTTCGTCGTCGCCGTGCTTGCTGCCGCGGTGGTGCCCGTGACCGTGGCCCTCGTGGGCCCTCTGGCCGGGCTGCACCGCGTCGAGATCAAGGACCGGATCGAGCGCATCGTGTCGACCTTCGCCCAGTCGAACCCGCTCGGCCACTTCCTCACGATCGTGCTGCTCGTCCTCGTGGCGTACGTCCTGCTCCGTCCGGGCCAGCCGCGGGTCCTGGCGGTAATCGCCATGGCTCCGGTCGGTCTCACCCTGGCGCTGACTTACACCCGCCTGGCCTGGGCCGCGGCCGTGGCTGGGATCCTGGTCATGCTGTGGGCCGCCGGAAGGCACCGGCTGGTGCCGGCATTGATCGCCGTGCTCGTCGCGTTGGCGGCCTTCTCGCCCGGCGTGGGGCATCGCATCGACCAGCTCACCTCGCCGAACGCGGCAGTGAACGGATCGGAGTCGGGCCTTCAATGGCGACTCGGGCAGTGGGCGGACGTCACCCGGCTGGCCGACAGCAACCCCGTCACCGGCATCGGCCCCGATGTCGTGGCCCGCCGGCTACTCAACGGGCAGCCGCCGCACAACGACTTCCTTCGCGCCTTCGTGGAGATGGGCGTCGTCGGACTGGTGGCGTTCGTGGCCCTGTTGGCCGCCCTGATCGGCGTGGCCGCCCGGGCCAACCGCCGCGCCCAGGGGGCGCGGGCGCGCACGGTTGCGCTGGCCTTCGTCGGGGTCATCACGGCCTTCGTGGTGTCCTCCATCGCGGCCAACCTTCTCGGTCAGGTCGTGATCCTCTGGTACGTGTTCGCGCTCGCGGGGGCTGCCGCATGGGTGGCTCGCCACGGCGTGATACGGAGCGCGCCGGACCACCCGGTGGCGCGTCTCGCCGCTCCGACCTTCCCGGCCGCGGATGCGTGGCTCACCGCGGGCGTTGGATCCCGCGCCCGGTCAGACGTGAGGGAGGTCGGGTGAGCGAGCCCGTCCGGGTTTCGGGAGGCGTCACCGATGTGGCCGAGCGCGCCTGGCGTTGGTGGCCGATCGGGCTCGCGGTCGCGGTGGTGACGGTCGTCGTCGGCATGGTGCTGACGTGGGAGACGCCGCGGGTCTTCGTCAGCCGGGCCACGGTGTTCCCGCCCGTGAGCGTGGCCAATGCCGTGGCGGGACAGCGCTACATCAACGACATGCAGGCGGCCATCAACTCGTTCACGGTGCGCGACGAGGTGGCCGGGGAGCTCGGTGTGCCCCGCTCGGCCTTCGGTGACCAGGTGGAGGTGCGCAGGATCCGGCAGTCGACCGTCATGGACGTGATCATGCAGTCACCCGACGAGCTGCCCGACCCTTCGCAAGCACTCAACACCCTCATCGAGCGAGCTGCGCTGTCGCTGGCCGCGCCCGAGGTGGCCGCGGCCGAGGCCCAGCGCACGCGTGCGGACGACGCGGTCGCCGCCGCGGAGGACAAGGCGGTCGCGGCCAAGGCCGCCCGTACCGCCTTCCTGGAGGAGCGGAACGCCGTCACCCCCGCCAGCGAGCTCGAGAGCTTGACCCCCGAACTGGCCGACCTGCGGTTGTGCGCCTCGGGCGCCATCGTCGTGCCCGGCTCCGACCCCGACACGTGCCAGGCCGAGGTGGCGAGGCTGCAGGAGCAGGTCACGCAGCTGGCACAGGCCGACGACGAGCTTGCCGCCCTCGATCGTGAGCTGGCCCAGGCCGAAAGCGAGGTGACCGAGGCCACGCGGCTCCTGCGGGAGGCGGAAGCCGCCGCGATCCGAGCCGAGGCCGGTCCCACCGTCGAGATCGCCGGCGCCGGCGAGGAGGTGTCCCAGCTTCCTGGCTTGTTGCGCCGCGGGCTGGCCATCGTCGGCGGGGCTCTCCTGCTCGGGTTCGCGGTGATCGTGGCCATCGCCCTGCTCGCCCACCCTGACCGACGGCCGCGCTCGACCGAGCAGCCGCAACGAGTGATGCCGTCGTGAGCAAGCTGGAGAACCCTCCGAGCGGCTCGGGGGCGGACATCAGCGGCCGCAGCGAGGTCGTGCACGTCGCCCGGGGCGGCGGGCTGAACCTGGCCGGCTCGCTGGTCAACACCCTGAGCGTGCTCGGCCTGTTCTGGGTGCTGAACCACAACCTTGGCCAGACCCTGACCGGTATCTACATCCAGGCGTTCGCGCTCCGCCGCATCCTCCAGACGATCGCCTTGGGCGGCATGCGCTCGGCCATGACCCGTTTCGTCGCCATCCATCTGGCCGACGACGACGACGCCGCCCTCCGGGGCACTATCGCGGTGGGCATCGCGGTCTCGGTGGGGCTCGCCACCCTGCTCGGCTTGCTGCTCTTCTTCGCGGCGCCGTGGTTGGCCACCAGCGTGTACGGCGATCCGGAGCTGGTGGCCGGTCTGCGTTGGGTGGCCCTCGGGCTGCCCTCGGCCTCGTTCACGATCGTGGTGCTGTCGGCGACGATGGGCTGGCGCACGATGCGCCCCAACGCCATCGTGGGCTCGATGGGGGAGCCGATCGCCCGGGTCGTCCTCACCGCCATCGCCCTTGGGCTCGGAGCCGGGCTCACCGGCTCACTGATCATGTTGCAGGTCGCCAGCGTGCTGGCCTCCGTGGTGGCCTGGCTGTGGCTGCGGTCGCTGATGCGGGGCCACGCCAAGGTGTCGCCCGTCTACGAGACGGGTGCGCTCGTGCGCTTCGGCGCGGCCACCTGGGCGTCGTCCATCGCGCTCGAGGGCATCCGTTGGGCCGACGTACAGGTGCTGGCCGTACTGACCACGGCCGACGTCGTCGCCGAGTACCAGGTGGCCACCCGCACGGTGCTGTTCTGCGCGCTGGCGGTCAACGCGTTGACCGGTGCGCTCGCGCCGCGTGCGGCCGACCTCCTCCGGCGAGGCGAGGAGACTGTCCTTCGCCGCCTGTACGTGACCACCTCGGCCATCCTCGTGCGGATCACGCTGCCCTTCCTCGTGGTCGTCCTGGTCCAATCCGACTGGCTGCTCACCATCTTCGGCACCGAGTACACAGGCGCGGCGTGGATCAGCCGCATGCTGGTGTTCGGCGTGCTGTTCGACACCGCGGTGGGCGCGGCCGGCCCGATCCTCAACATGGCGGGCCTCCAGCTCTACAACCTGGCCGACAACGTCGGCGGCCTCATCCTCAACGTCACGCTCAACGTCGTGCTGGTCCCGGCCTTCGGCGGCGTCGGTGCGGCCGTGGCCTGGACGGTGACCTTCCTCGCTCTCGGCACGGCGCGCATTCTTCAGGTCAAGTCCAAGGTGCTGCAGGTCCTGCCGTTCTCCTCGGCCATGTGGGGCATGCTCATCGCGGGCGTGGTGTCGGGCGTGGTCGGGTGGTCGTTGCGGCTGACGGTCGTCGACCAGGTGTGGGCCGTCGCCCCCGTCGCCATCGTGATGGTGATGGTGTACTTCGGCGTCTCGATGCTGGTCGGGATCGGGGATGACGAGCGCTGGGCCGCCCGCTCCCTTTTCCGCTCATCCGACACCATCCCCGCCTGAAGGATCACCTTCGCAACCGCAGGTTGCTCGGTGAATTGTCGGAGCCCGCCTGCGGCCGGCACCCGGCTCGTCGGCGAGCGACCGGCGGAGCCGGATCGCCCGCGTGGGGGGGGGGGG
>DASTFY010000274.1:0-2559 GCA_035719525.1 Acidimicrobiales bacterium | reverse complement strand
GGGGCAGGCTAGGCAACTTGGCTGGCTTCCACCGACCCCGGCCTATCTCGTCCGGATGGCGATAGTCAAGCGTCGGGTCAAGCGCTGATTTGGCGTTCTGCTGACCTGCGGCCCGGTCGATCGGACGACCGAACACTAAGAGCGCCCGCACGCTCCCGCCAGCGAGCGCACCCCGAGCGCGGTCACACTTCCGCCGAACTCTGACGGGTACGTCGCCATAGAGATGAAGTCCGGTCTTGTCTGACACGTTGCATGATCGAGGAAGACATGGTGGGCTGCGAGACGGCGGCCACCAACTGGCCCGTCGCGCCGGACGGTCATCCATACCATGGCGTCAAAGTCACCGCCGATGGCCATATCGAATGGGTGCAGGGCGATCTTGGCGACATGTCCCTCGTCAAGCTCGAATATCAGAACTACCACGCGATGGACTGGACGATCATCGCCTCCAGCAGCGGT
This sequence comes from Acidimicrobiales bacterium, assembly GCA_035719525.1. Taxonomy (GTDB): domain Bacteria; phylum Actinomycetota; class Acidimicrobiia; order Acidimicrobiales; family Ilumatobacteraceae; genus DASTFY01. The sequence continues at coordinate 2,100 of DASTFY010000274.1, read as the reverse complement.
ACACGTTTCACCAACGACCGCACTGGCCACGGCATGTTCGTCAGCGTCGAGACGTGTCCCCGATCTGATCAGGACTACTCGCGCCAAGCGGACGTTCTCCACCTGTCGGCGACTAGCAACTAGCCAGTGTGACGGGCATCACGGCCGGCCCGGTAGCGCTTAAGCGGGACCTCCGGGCGGCGTGGGCCGAGAGACGGCTCCACATCTCGCCCGGAGGTCCTGACGCGGTCACGCATCGTCACCGAATCGGCGTCGTGTCCCGCCCGACCGGGCCGTGGTGGCTACCCGCCCTCCTTGAGCAGGTCACGGATGCAGGCGTCGATCTGCTCCCGGTCGGACGGGCCGAGGCAGAACATGGCGAAGTGCGCCCACAGGCTGTCCACCACCCGGAACTCGCTGTTCGCGATCAGCCGCTGCTCGGCCTCGCAGTCGCCGGGTGGGAAGAACATGTCATGGGAGAACGCCACCACCATGGTCTTCGCGGTGATCCGCCCGAGCGCGGCCGCCAGGTCCCCGCCGGTGTGCCGGGAGACGTCCCCGTGCCGCCACTTCCAGCCCATCCAGATCAGGTTGTTCGGGTCCATCGGCAGGAAGTAGGCGTCCCAGAACCGGAGCAGGAAGTCCTCGAGCGAGGTGAACCCCACCCCGCGCCACGCCTCGGTGGAGTAGAACTCCGGACACAGGCCCATCACCGACCACAGCTCGGCGTGCCGGCGCAGCCCGACGTGCACATCGGCCTGGTCGGCGTAAAACCCGTTGTTCCACGCCGGGTCGGACTTCAGGGCGTTCTCGTGCGCCCGTACCCACAGGTAGTCGTGCGGGGTGGTCTTGGCGGTGCCGGCGAACGGCAGCGCACGCTTGACCATCTCGGGATACCCCACCGCCCACTCGTAGGTCTGCTCGGCGCCCATGGACCAGCCCGTCACCAGCTCCAGCCGCTCGATCCCGTACCGCTCGGTGAGCAGCCGGTGCTGGGCTCGGACGTCGTCGCCGATGGTCACGTTCGGGAACGCCCCGGCGTTGTACGGCGGCGGGGTGTTGCTGGGTGAGGACGAGAAGCCGTTGGCGAACTGGCCCGGCAGCACGATGAAGTAGCGGCTCGGGTCCAGCGGCCGGTCCTCGCCGACGAAGGCCTCCATCGCCTTTGGCGTGCCGGACCACATGTGCGGGAAGAGGACGACGTTGTCCCGCGCGGCGTTGAGCGTGCCGTGCGTCTTGTACGCCAGCCGGGCGTTCGGCAGCGTCACCCCGCTCTCCAGCGTGAAGTCGCCGAGCTCGAAGATCTCGTGCGGCCCGTGCAGCTCCTCGGTGTAGTAGCCCACCGCCCTAGACCTCGGTCTTGAGGATGCAGATGGCCAGGTGCGCGTCCTGCACGGCCTGGAAGGCGTCCCGGCCCAGGTCCGGGTCGGCTTCGACGGCCGCCTTGGCACTGTCGCCGGCCTGTTCGAGCTCGATCACCGAGTCGCGCGCCGACCCGTCGCCCTCCGGCTGGCGGTTGGCCTTGTCGGCCTTCTTGTCGAACTCCCGGACCACGGCCACCGTGACCACGGACGCCCCGGTGTCGGCCTCGGTCGCGCGCAGCGCCGCCGCCGTCTTGTTCTTGACCTCGCCCAGCCGGGTCATCACGTCGAGTACGTCGAGCAATGGTGTCGCTCCTTGCCTGGTGGTGGACGTGGCGAGCGCACCCCACCGGGCGGGCCCGCCACGACGTCCGTCCAGTCAAAGCCTGAGAGACTGCGACCCACCGTCGCGTCCTTGGCACTGTTGGCCTCGGCTCCGGGCGGGAACGTCGCTCGCGCACATTGGGTGCGTGAACTAGTTCGGACGAGACACTACCAGAGCAGAGTCACTACCGACACGCCGTGCGCTGCACCGTATTCCGGTGTCAGGCCTTCCAGTCGATCCGGATCAGCGAGGGGTCGAAGTGGGGCCCCGCCCGGCTTACGACCCGGCCAGCACGGTGACGGTCATCAGGGCGTTGATGACCTTGCCGCGCACATTAGGCGGGCTGGCCGCCCAGGTGGCGCGCAGGTCGTCACCGGCGAGCACCAGGTTCGCCACCGCAGACGCCCTGGCGGCTGCCAGCCGGGCGTCGACGTT
>DASTFY010000273.1:0-20437 GCA_035719525.1 Acidimicrobiales bacterium | reverse complement strand
GCGGTGGTCCACCAGGCCGTAGGCGGTGAAGTCCTCGTCGACGGTGGCGAACAGCGAGGAGTGCTTCAGGGCGCGCCCGGCCCCGGTCACGCCGGAAGCGGCGTCCACCACTACCCCTTGGGGGTCAATCAAACCCTGTTGCACGAGCGGCGCCAGAGCGAGGGACGCCGCCGTCACGTAGCAGCCCGGTGTGGCCACCAGGCGCGCTCCCTTCAGGTCCGCCCGGTACAGCTCAGGGAGCCCGTAGACCGCGTCGGCCAGCAGCCCGGGCTGGTCGTGCTCGAAGCCGTACCACGTCGGGTACAGCCCGGCGTCCTTGAGGCGGAAGGCGGCCGAGAGGTCGACCAGGCAGCCCACTCGCAGATGCAACGTGGGGGCGAGCGCCATGCTGGCCTCGTGCGGCAGACCGAGGAACACCAGATCGAGACCGGCGACCTCGTCGGGGTCGTACGGCTGGAACACCGCACCCGGATAGGCCACCGTCAGGTTCGGGTAGAGCGAGGACACCGGCTCGCCGGCCTGGTTGTCTCCCGAGGCGTAGACCAGCTCCAGGTCGGGATGGTGCGCGATCAGTCGCAACAGCTCGGCCCCCGTGTAGCCCGACGCCCCGACGATGCCCACAGTGACCATCAAGCATGATCATACACTTTAATGCATGAGTATGCGTCCAGAGGTGATGGTGGCCGAGACGATGGGTCGGCCGGCAGGCGAGCGGGCATGATGTCTGCGTGGGCTCGTTGGTCCTGAAGGGCAAGCTCCTGCTGGCGGCCCCTCCTCTCGTCGACCCGAACTTCGACCGGACCGTCGTTCTCGTGCTCGAGCACGGCGACGACGGGTCGCTCGGGCTCGTGCTCAACCGCCCCTCGGAGGAGGACGTCGACGACCTGCTGCCGCCCTGGCGCCCATTCGTCTCCGGGCAGCCGGTCCTCTTCGACGGTGGCCCGGTCGAGGAGCAGGCGATCATCGGCCTCGCCTGGGTGCGCGATTTGCCGGCGGACGGCTTCGCCGACCTGGACGAGGGCCTCGGCACCCTGGACCTGTCGGAGGACCCGGAGAGCTTCGGCGATCGGCTGGAGGATCTCCGCCTGTTCCGGGGCTACGCCGGTTGGGCGCCCGGGCAGCTCGAGGACGAGCTCGTCGCCAACGCCTGGATCGTGGTCGACGCCCACCGGGCCGACCCCTTCACACCGGCCCCCGACCGCCTCTGGCGCGATGTGCTCCGCCGCCAGGGCGGCGCACTCGCCCGCATGGGCGACCGCATCCCAGACGACGTGACGGTGAACTAACTCAATGCAGGATCAGGGCGCGCCGGTGCCCTTCCGCTGTCGCTCTCCCGCCGCGATGCGTCCTCAGCCGTGGCTGGCGTCGACGACGCAGAAGCGGTTGCCTTCCGGATCCGCAAGTACGACGAAGTCTGGATCGGCCGGGTAGTCCCACGGCACGCGAGAGGCGCCGAGGCCGACCAGGCGCTCGATCTCGTTGCCCTGCTCAGTGGCGTCATCGACGACGAGGTCGAGATGTACCCGTGGACGTTCCTGGGGAGGAGTGTCGGCGCGATGCAGCGCGACGCGCGTTCCCTCGCCCGACGGTGGCACGAGGATCGTGAATTCGTCCTCGGCATCCGCGAACCGAACGGGCCGGTACGCAAGAACGCTCGACCAGAACGACACCGCTCGGTTGACGTCATCGGCGCCGAGCACGACCGTGCCCAGTCGAAGCACGACGACAGTCTCACACGCCTCGGAGGGTGGCGCCTTGCTCGGTGGCCGCCGCGATGGCCTGGTCGCGGACTTGGGCCACCTCGGCATCCGTCAGCGTGTGGTCGGCCGACTGCAAGCGCAGCCGGAAGGCCAGGCTGCGCTGGCCCGACTCGATGCCCGAGCCGCGATAGACGTCGAACAACTCGACCTCGGCCAGGAGCTCGCCTGCCGCGGCCGCAATCGCCGCCTGCACATCCTGGGCGGCGAGGTCCTCTCCCGCCACGAAGGCCAGGTCGATGTCGCTGGAGGGGAACCGGCTGACGGGCCGCCACTGCGGGATCGCCGGCTCGAGCGCCAGCACCGTCGACAGATCCAGTTCCAGCCAGGCCAGCCGGCCGGGGATCTCGTAGGTGTCGAGAACGCCCGGATCGACCTCGCCGACGACACCGACGTCGACGCCGTCGGCGTGGATCCGAGCCGTCCGACCCGGGTGCAGGCCGGGCTGGTCGGCCGGGACCACCTGATCGATCCGCACCCGGCCGGCGAGGCCAAGGGCGGCGACGACCTCGTTCAGCACGGGAACCGCCGCCTGTCCGTCTCGACCAGCGAGAGCGACGGCCAGCACCTCGCGTTCGTCGGGCAGCGGGGTTTCGGCCGGCCGGTAGGTGTGCCCGATCTCGAACAGGGCGACGTCGTCGTTGCGATGCGACGCGTTGAAGGCCACGGCCTTGAACAGTCCGGGCCGGAGCGAGGTGCGCAACACGCTCTCCTCGGCCACCAGCGGGTTGGCGATGGCCAGCCCGTGCGGATCGAGGCCGGCCCGGGTCAGGTCACCCGGAGCGAGGAAGGGGTTGGGCATGGCCTCGCTGATGCCCAGGCCGTAGAGGACCTGCCGGACCAGCCGGCGCCGGGCCTGGAACGGCGACAGCCGGCCGGCCACGGTGGACTTCGGCACGGTCCGGCCCAGCGTCTCGTAGCCGACGTGACGGGCGATCTCCTCGATCACGTCGACCTCGAGCTCGCAGTCCGGGCGCCACGAGGGCAGGTTCACGTCCAGGATGCCACCCTGATCGAGCGTGGCCGTGAAGCCGATCGGGCCGAGCCGGGCCAACATCTCCGGGGCCGGGATGTCGGCGCCGAGCAGCGCGTTGACCCGCTCGGGCCGGACTCTGACCGCCCGCACCTCCGGAGGGAGGTCGCCCCGCGCATCGACCAACCCGGCGTGTACCACGAGATCGGGGCAGGTCTCCCGAAGCAACTCGACGAAGCGGGCGACGGCTCGGTCGATGCCGTAGGGGTCACGGCCCCGCTCGAAGCGGGCCGACGCCTCCGAGCGCACACCGAGGCGCGCCGCGGTGCTGGCGACGCCCACAGGCTCGAACCACGCCATCTCGAGCGCCACGGTGGTCGTCTCCGGCCCGATCTCGGTGTCGCTGCCTCCCATCACCCCCGCGATGCCGATGGCGCGATCCTCCGCGTCGCAGATCAGGAGGTCCTCCGTGGTGAAGGTGCGCTCGACACCGTCGAGCGTGACCAGGGTTTCGCCATCGACGGCCCGCCGGATGCGGAACCCCCCGCCGCCGAGCGTGTCGAGGTCATAGGCGTGGTTCGGCTCGTTGAGCTCCAGCATGACGTAGTTCGACACGTCGACCACATTGTTGATCGGGCGCATGCCCGCCCGGGTGAGGCGCTCGGCCATCCACGGCGCCGACGGCTTCACCTCGATGCCCGACAGCACGACAGCAACGAAGCGTCCGCAGCGCCCAGGATCCACGATCTCGACGGTGGCCACACGCTCCGGTCCGGTCACCGCCAGCGTCGGCGAGGGTGGGAGCAGCGGCACGCCGAGACGCGCCGCCACATCGCGCGCCACACCCAGGTGCCCGTACGCGTCAGGGCGGTTGCGAGTCAGGTCGAGGTCGAACACGACGTCCTCCGTCACGCCCAGCGCGGAGTGGAGGGGTCGACCGAGTGGGGTGTCCGCCGGAAGGATGAGGATGCCGGCGTGGTCGGCGCCCTGCCCGAGCTCGGCGGCCGAGCACAGCATCCCGTCGCTGGCGATACCCAAGATCTGGCGCCGGCCGATCTCCCGCCCGTCGGGCATCGTCGTGCCGACGGTGGCCAACGGCACCACGTCGCCGGCCTGCATGTTGAACGCGCCGCACCAGACATGGAGTCGCTCGCCGTCTCCGGCGTCGACGAAGACCCGATGCACTCGCTCGGCATCGGCGTGGGGCTGGGTCTCGATGACCCGCGCGGTGACGACACCCGGGATTGGCGCGCCGACGCGGCTGACACCATCGACCGCCAGGCCCAGCTCGTTCATGGCGTCGCTGATGGTGTCGACGTCGTCGCCGAGTGGGGCGAGCTCGTTCAGCCAGGAGAGGAGGACCAACACGGCGCGACCTCAGAACTGCTCGATGAAGCGGATGTCGTTGGTGTACATGTCGCGGAGGTCGCCGACTCCGTGGCGCTCCTTGGCCATGCGGTCGATCCCGAAGCCGAACGCGAACCCGCTCCACTCCTCGGGGTCCAACCCCCCGGCTCGGAGCACGTTGGGGTGGACCATCCCGCAGCCACCCAGCTCCAGCCAGGTGCCGTCGGGTTGGCGGATGTCGAACTCGGCCGACGGCTCGGTGAAGGGGAAGTACGAGGGCCGCAGCCGCGACGAGAACTCGGCACCGAAGAAGGCCTTGGTGAACGCCTCGATGGTGCCGGCCAGGTCGGCGAAGGTGATCCCCCGGTCGATGACCAAGCCCTCGAGCTGGTGGAAGACCGGCATGTGGGTGGCGTCCGGTGTGTCCCGCCGGAAGACCCGCCCGGGCATGATCACGTAGATCGGCGGCTCGGTCGTCTCCATGACGCGGATCTGCACGGGGGACGTGTGGGTGCGCAGCACGGTCGATCCGGCGGGACCGTGCTCGACGAAGAGCGTGTCCCACTCGCTGCGGGCCGGATGCGACGGCGGCATGTTGAGGGCCTCGAAGTTGTGCCAGTCCGTTTCGACCTCGGGCCCTTCGGCGATCTGGAAGCCCAGGCCGATGAACGTGTCCTCCAGCCGCTCGGTGGCCTGGGTGACGAGGTGGGCGTGGCCCCGCCGGGGTCGGGTCAGCGCCTCGGTCAGATCGAGCCGCTCGGAAGCCAACTGCACGCGCCGCGACTCGGCGTTCAGCTCCGCACTCCGGGTGTCGAGGGCGGCTTGCACGGCGGCCATCGCCTCGTTGACCGCCCGGCCGGCGTCGCGTCGCTCCTCGACCGGAAGGGCGCCCAAGCCGGCCTTGGCGCGCGCCAACGGCCCCCGCTTGCCGAGAACCTCGGATTCGACCGACCGGAGCTCGTCGAGCGTGGTCGCGGCGGCCACGGAAGCCAGCCCCTCGGCGCGGGCCTGGGCGAGCGCGTCGTTCATCGGGGAAGTAGTAGAGCAGTCAGCAGGGGTGGATCGCACAAGTCGTCCTTCCGATCGAGCCGAACGGGGTCAGTTCCCCCGGGCCGGATCGAAGGGTGCGGCGCGTCAGGCGGACAGGCGCACGAACCCCCCGGGCTCGCCCCGGGGGCGCCGAAATCGACGCCAGTCGTGCCGCGACCTCATCCGCCCGAGGCTAGCCGCTCTAACGTCCGGCGACCGCTGCGTATGCGCGGCGCGGGTCCTCGCCTGGCCGGTCAGCGGCGTTGGCGGGCCGCTTCGAAGCAGACGACGGCGGCCGCCATGGCGGCGTTCAGGCTCTCGGCCCGGCCGGCGTGGGGGATGGTGACCCAGCCGTCGACCGGAGCGTCGTCCGGCAACCCGCGGGCCTCGTTGCCGACCGCGATGGCGACCCGGCCGGTGAAGTCCGTCTCCGTGTACGGCGTTCCCGCCCGGGACGAGGTCCCGAGGACGCGCAGCCCGAGCGCCCGCAACTCGCCCAGCTCGACCTGGTCCACCAGCGGGACGTGGAACAGCGCTCCGGCCGAGGCCCGCACGACCTTGGGGTTGGTGGCGTCGACCGTGTCGGGCGTCAGCACCACGGCGTCGACCCCGGCCGCCTCGGCCGTACGCAGCACCGTCCCCAGGTTCCCCGGGTCGGCCAGGCCGGCCGCGGCCACGACGAACCCCGCATCCGTGAGCTCCTGGCGCTCCCGTGGGCGGTACTCCACGACGGCCAGCAGGGGCTGTGGCGTGTCGGTCGTCGCCACCCGCTCGAGGACGCCCGGCGCCAGCTCGTAGCACGGGACGTCGCCGAGGACCCCTCCGGGCGCACTCGTGCCGGCAGGGACGAACACCGCCTCCACCCTCCAGCCGGCCTGCGCCGCCAGCTCCGCCATGGCCAGACCCTCGACGACCAACACCCCCTCCTCCCGACGCGCACTGCGGCGCCCCAAGAGGCGCCGCAGCCGCTGAACCTTCGGGTTCGTGAAAGTCAGGCCGGTCAGGACGCGGCCTCGAGGGCCCCCTGGGCGGCGACGACGAGCGCGCTGAACGCCGCCGGGTCGCTCACGGCCAGGTCGGCCAGGACCTTGCGGTCCACCTCGATGCCCGCCGCGTGCAGACCGGCGATGAAGCGGCTGTAGCTCAACCCGTTCTGGCGGCAGGCGGCGTTGATGCGCTGGATCCACAACCGCCGGAACTCGCCCTTGCGGGCCCTCCGGTCGCGGAAGGCGTATTGCCCCGAGCGCATGACCTGCTCGTTGGCGGCGCGGAACGACCGGCTCTTGTTGCCGTAGTAGCCCTTGGCCCGTTCGAGAACCTGGCGACGATGCTTCCGGGACCCGACGGCGCGCTTGACCCGTGCCATGTGCTTCTCCTCTCTCCGCTCAGCGCTCGCCCAGCAGGCGCTTGATCTTCTTGATGTCACCGGGATGGACGTCGACGTAGCCGTCGAGGCGCCGGGTCCGGGTGGAGGGCTTCTTCTCGAACAGGTGCTGGCGCATCGCCTGCTGGCGCTGCAGCTTGCCGCTGCCCGTCGTCTTGAACCGCTTGGCCGCGGTCTTGCTCGTCTTCATCTTCGGCATGGGTCTTCCCTTCGAAGCCACCGGCCGGGGCCGGCTGTGGTGCTCGCTGGCTCGTCCCGCCCGGCGGGAGCCCAGTCAGGCGGTGGGGGTTTCGGTGCTGACGGCGGCGGGCGTGGGCGCCGGTGCCGCTGCGGTCACGCCTGCGGTCTCAACCACCCCGCCGTCCGAAGCCGATGCTTCGTCCAGTGCGGTGGCCCGGTCACCCTGCTTGCGGGCCGTCGACTTCTTCTTCTCCGGAGCGAGGACCATCGTCATGTTCCGTCCGTCCAGCCGGCCCTGCGTCTCGACCTTTCCCACCTCGGCCACATCTTCAGCGATGTGGTCGAGGATCCGGGCGCCGAGCTCGGGGTGGAACACCTCACGGCCCCTGAACATGATCGTGACCTTGACCTTGTGACCTTCCGTGAGGAACTCGGCCACCTTCCGGGTCTTGGTGTCGAAGTCGCCGACGCCGATCTTGGGGCGGTACTTCATCTCCTTGACCGAGACGTTCGAGGCCTTCCGCTTGGACTCCTTGGCCCGCTGCTTCTCCTCGTACTGCCACTTCCGGAAGTCCATGATCCGGCAGACGGGCGGAGTGGCCAGCGGGGCCACCTCCACCAGATCCAGATCGTTCTCCTGCGCCATCTTCAACGCGTCCGGCAGGGGCACGATGCCGACCTGCTGGCCGTCTTGGCTGATGAGGCGGACTTCACGGGCGCGGATGCGGTCGTTGATCCGGTGCTCGTTGGCCGTAGCTATGGCCGATCACTCCTGCGCAATGGGCTGCTCCTCCCGGGAAACCGATACGGACGTCGACCTCCAAGCCGACGTCCGAGGAGCACCGTTCCGGCGGACCCTTCGGTCCGCGAGGCGAGCGCTGTGCACATCGACCCGGACTCACGCCGTGCCGAGCAAGCTCGGATCGGGCGGCCGGGTGGGAGCCGCAGCGCCGTTTCCGATCGCCACGGACCCCTCTTGGAGTTCAGTTGTCCCGGGTAGGTTAGCGGGGTGAGCAGCCTCTGGACACCCGATGGTGAGCACCCCGTCGGCGAGCGCCGGGAGCCCGAGAACGAGGGACCGCGCCAGGCACCGACCGGGGAGAGCCCACCCGAACCACCCGACGAGCTCGACGAGGAGGCGCTGCGGGCGCAGATCGACGAGGCCCGCGCCCGCGTTGCGGAGGTCCCGGCGCAGCGCGTCGTCGCCAACCACGCCATGGGTCTCTATGAGTTGGCCGCCATCCACCTGTCCTTCTCGCCCCCGAACCTGGAGGAGGCGGCGCTGGCCATAGACGCTCTCGGGTGCCTGGTCGAGGGGTTGGGTGATCGCATGGGGCCCGACGGGTCGATGTTGCGCGACGCATTGGCCCAGATCCGCCTGGCCTTTGTCCAGATCAAGGGGACGGTGGCCGCCAGCCCCGTCAGCGACGCCCCGGCCGGCTGAAGCGCCCGTGGCGGGCGCCGGTCACCCGGCCCCGGTCCACCGCCACCCCCTCGGCCCGCAGCCGCTGCGCCTGCTCGGCCTCATGACCAGGGACGAGGCGGCCGGTCGAGGTCACCACCCGCCACCAGGGGACCTCCACCTCCGTGACGGCGAGGATGCGGCCGACGGCCCGTGCCCGGCCGGGGAACCCGGCATCTTCGGCCACGTCGCCGTAGCTCACCACCTCACCGGGGACGAGGGCCCGCAGGACCGCGATCACCCGGGCCTCGAAGTCGCTCACACCTTCTCGATGGCTGTCGCCTCGTAGCGCCCGAGCTTCGGCAGCAGCTCGAAGCGCACCGCCTGGCCGACTTCGCTGGTGCGGGTCCCGTCGGCGATCTGCGTGCAGTGGAAGGCGAACACCCGGCCGTCGTGCGCCGTGACGGTGCCGAGGCCGCGCTGGTCGTCGAAGTCGGTCACGCGGCCGTGCATCAGTGGATGATCTTGGAGATGGGAATCTCGAGGATTCCGGTGGCGCCGGCATCCTTCAGGGCGGGGATCAGGACGTTGATCTGGTTCTTGGGTACGACGGTCTCGATGGCGTACCCGCCATCGCCGGCCAGCTCCGACACCGTGGGGGCCTTGAGCGCCGGCACCAGCGGGAGGACCCGCTCGTAGTCGGCGCGGCTGACGTTCAGCTTGACGAGCACCTTGTCCCGCGCTTCGAGGGTGCCGTTGAGCAACGTCATGAGCTGGCCCATGGCGTGGCGCTTGGCCGGGTCGGCGTACGAATCGGCGTTGGCCACCACCTCCGTGTAGCTGACCAGGATGGTGTCGATGATCCGCAGCCCGGCGGCGCGCATTGCTCGACCGGTCTCGGTGATGTCGACGATGCAGTCTGCGATGTCGGGGACCTTGGCCTCGCTGGCTCCGTAGGACAGCCGGACGTCGGCCTCGATGCCCCGCTCGGCGAAGAAGCGGGCGGTGAGCTGCGGGTACTCGGTCGACACCCGCAGGCCCTGGGGCAGGTCGTCCACCTTCTCGGCCGGCGAATCCTGCGCCACGGCCACTACGACTCGCACCGGGTTGGTGGAGGACTTCGAGTAGCGCAGCTCACCCAGGCTGACGACGGGGCTGGCCGTCTCCTCCACCCAGTCGCGGCCGGTGATGCCCAGGTCGAACAGCCCTTCGGCCACGTACGCGGGGATCTCCTGGGGCCGCAGGATGCGTACCTCGCTCACCCGGGGGTCGTCGATCCCGGCCCGGTAGTCGACCATCGATGACCGGGTGACGGTCAGATCAGCAGCCTCGAACAGCTCCAGGGTCGCCTGCTCCAGCGAGCCCTTGGGCAGCACGATCCGGAGCACGGCGGCCGAGTCTAGGGATCGGGCGCGACGGTCATCCCCGCACTAATGGCTGGTGGGAGCCTCGGACAGCAGGCGGAGAGCGTGGGGCAGGACGTCGAGCACGGCCTCGAGCTGCTCGATGCAGCCCTTGGGCGAGCCTGGCGTGTTGAGGATGATCGCCCGGCCGCGGATGCCGGCGACGCCACGGGAGAGCCGGCCGAGCGGGCTGGTGAGACGCATGGCCTCGGCCAGCCCCGGTGCCTCGCGCTCGAGGATGGCACGGGTACCTTCCGGCGTCAGGTCCCGCGTCGTGAAGCCGGTCCCCCCGGTCGACACGATCGCTCCCGCGAACCCGTCGGCCATGGCCCGCAGGGCGTCGGCGACGGACTCCTCGCCGTCCGGCACGACCCGTCGGTCGACCACGTCGTAGCCCTCGGTGGCGAGCCGTTCCACCAGCGCCACCCCGCTGAGGTCCTCCCGGGTGCCGTGCACCACCCCGTCCGACACCGTCAACACCTTCGCGGCCAAGCCGGCGCCGGAGAGAGCCTCGCCCATGCGGGACGACGGTACCCTGCAGCGACCTCAGGCTGCCCCCAACCGGTCTCCCGGCCGGACGTGGAGGCCGTTCACCCACGCCGAGGCGGCCATCACCGCCTTGCCCTCGGGTTGGACCGCGACCAGTCGCAGCACCCCGTGGCCGCTGCCGACCTCGGTGCCGCCGAGCACACCAGGCCCCAGCGGTGCCGCCGGCGCCGGCACCGGCTCGGCGGACACCACCTTGAGCCGGCGGCCACGCCAGGTCGTCCATGCCCCACCGACGCGCACGATCCGGTCGAGGTCTGTCGCCGGGCGCAGCCAGTCGAGCTCCAGCTCGGCCGGGTCGAGCTTGGCGGCATGGGTCGGTGTGCCTTCTTGCGGCTGAGGATCCTGCAGCCCCCGGCTCAGCGTCGACACCAGCAGCTCGGTCCCGACGTCGACCAACTGGCGCCGGAGCGACTCGGCCGTGGCGCGCGCTCCGATGCCCACCACCTGCCGGGCGAAGACCGGGCCGGTGTCGAGATCCTCCTCGAGCTGCATCAGGCACACTCCGGTCTCCCGGTCCCCGGCGAGGATCGCTCGCTCCACCGGCGCGGCCCCCCGCCAGCGGGGCAGCAACGAGAAGTGGACGTTGATCATCGGAAGGCGTTCGAGCACCGAGCGCCGCACCAGCCGGCCATAGGCCACGACCACGCCCAGGTCGGCTCCGGCGGTCAACGCCTCCTCGACCGTGTGGACGACGGGCAGGTCGAGGTCGAGCGCGGCCGCCTTGACCGGGCTGGGAGAGGTCGCCCCGCCCCGGCCCCGCCGAGCGTCGGGCCGGGTGACGACGCCGGTGACGTCCCACCCTCGGGCCACGAGCGCCTTCAGCGGCGGGACCGCCAGCGCCGGGGTGCCGAGGTACACCAGGCGGCCGGGGTGCTCCGGCACCGGAGCCAGCGGAGGTACAGCCTCGGCCGGCACGGGACGGGCGCTCAGTTGAGCCGGAGGCGGCGCTTGGGCCCGGGCTGCGATGGAGCGGCGGCCGGCGGCTCCTCCTGGAGGCGGCGGTACTCCCGCATGGCCTCGCGCCGCTGATCAGGCGTCATGCGGTCGAACATGAGCACGCCCTGGAGGTGGTCCAGCTCGTGCTGGAAGAGCCGGGCCAGCAGCTCGTCGGCCTCGATCTCCACCTCGTTGCCATCCAGGTCCCAGCCGGCCAGCAGGACCTCCTTGGGCCGGACCATCTCGACGTACAGGTGCGGGATGGACAGGCAACCCTCGTCGTACACCCACTCCCCCCGGCTCTCCTTGATGACGGGGTTGACCAGGGTCAGCGGGCCCTCTCCGACGTCGTAGACGAAGAGCTGCTTCTGCACCCCGATCTGCGGCGCGGCCAGGCCCAGCCCGGGAGCGGCGTACATGGCCTCCAGCATCTCGTCGGCCAGGCGGACGAGCTTGCCGTCGATGTCGGCCACTTCGGCGGCCGCGGTCTTGAGGACGGGATCTCCGAACACTCTGATCTCGCGGGCCACGAAGCCGAGGATACCGGCCGTACCCTGGGCGGCCGTGGCCCCCGATGACACGCAGTACTTCACGCCGCGGCCGGCGGCACGATCGGCCCGACGCACCATCGCCGTGCGCCTGCCCGACGTCCGCCTCGACCTGGTGACGGATCGAGGGGTCTTCGCCGGCGATCGCCTCGACCGCGGAACAGACACGCTCCTGCGGCGCGGCGAGCGGGCCGTTCCGGCGGGACCGGTGCTCGACCTGGGATGCGGCTACGGGCCCATCGCCCTCACGCTGGCTCGGCGCAACCCGTCGGTGACGGTCTGGGCGGTCGACGTCAACGAACGGGCCCGGGACCTGTGCGCCGAGAACGCCCGGGCGGCCGGCCTCCGCAACGTCGAAGTGCGGGCACCGGAGGACGTGCCCGATGACGTGACGTTCACGGCGCTGTGGAGCAACCCGCCCATCCGCATCGGGAAGCCCGCGCTCCACGAGCTGCTGCTGTGCTGGCTGGGGCGGGTCGCCCCGGACGGCAAGTCTCACCTGGTGGTGCACAAGCACCTCGGCTCGGATTCCCTGGCCCGCTGGCTCGGTGCGCAGGGCTGGGACGTCGTGCGGCGCGCCTCCCACGACGGCTATCGCTTGCTCGACGTCACCCGCCCCGCGCCCGCCTGACCCAACGGAGAGCGCCAGGGGACTTGTGTCGACGGATGCCGCGCTGAGCGCGGAGAGCCCCGACACAAGCGCTCCGGCGGGACCTGTGGCAAGGCGGCGAGCGCCGGTGGCGCCACTAGACCCGGGGTGGGTCGACCTCGATACGGACCCGGGCGTGGGGTCGGGGCGTCGACGCGAACGCGTCGGCCAGCGTCGAAGCATCCGCCGCTCGCACCAGGTAGCGGCCGTCGGCGGGTCCCGACACCCGCACGCCGGGAGCCCGGCGCAGTTCGTCCACCATCGCCTCGGCGCCGGCATCCGACACCACGGCCAACGCGCTGACCGGCGGCAGGTCGAGCTCGGCTCGCCGGGCGAGTGCCGCCGCCGTGAGCCGCCCCGGGTCGGCGTGCAGTACGGCGTCCAGCACCTCGTGGCGGGGCAGGCGGGTCTGGACCAACAGGCGCCCACCGTCCGATCTCGGCCCGAGGAGCCGGGCGGCGCGGGCCAGCAGTGCGAGGGCCTGCTCGTCGGCTCGAAAGCGCGGCGCCAGCAGTTCGTCGTCGAAGTCGAGAAAGGCCACCACGTCGGCGTGCGGTACGCGATGCAGCACGGCCTCGGTCCCGACGTACACCTCGGCCGGCGCCAGGTTGCCGGCCGGGTCCGCTCCCGTCACCTCCACCACCGGTCGCCCGGCCGCCGACTCGAGCTGGTTGCGCAGCGCGCTCACCCCGGGCCGGAGCGCGGCCAGCGCCGACGCGCCGCAGCTCTGGCACACCACCGGACGTTCCACGCCGCAGCGGGCGCAGCGCAACCCGCCTTCCCGCACCTGGGCCACGGCGGCCTGGCACCGCTCGCAGCGCTGCAACGCCCGGCACGACCGGCAGGCCAGGCGACGGGCCCGGCCGGGCGCGTTCAACACGCACACCACCAGCCGGTCGGGGTCCACCAGGTAGCGCAGCAGCCGGCTGGAGATCAGCGACCGCCGCCACGGCTCCTCCTGCGTCCGGTCCACCACCTCCAGGATCGGCCAGCCGGCCCGCTCCTCGTTGCGACTCGGCACCTCCAGGGCGGCGCCCGAGCTGAGCGTGGCCAGGCTAGGGACTGGCGACACCAACAGGCAGGGCGCGCCGGCGCGGCGGGCTCGCTCGAGCACCACGTCCCGGGCGTGCCACGTCGGAGATCGCTCCTCCTGGAGCGCCTCGTCATGCTCGTCGAGGACCACCGCCGCGCCGAGGCGTGGCATCGGCGCCCAGGCCGCGGCGCGCGCCCCGAGCACGACATCCACTCCCCCGGCGGCCGCGGCCCAATCCTTCGGCACCACGGCCACCGTCAAACCGGCCCGCCGCAGCCTGGCCCCCAGCAGCCGCGCACCGTCCAGCGCCGGCGTCACCACCAGCACCGGCCCGGCGGCCGCCGCCGCCAGCACGATCGGTACCGGATCAGCCGATGGCGGCCGGCGCAGCACCCCTCCCCCGGTGCGAGCCAGGCGCGCCCCGCCGGGATCGACCGGCCCAGGCGTGGCCGCCGAACGGGCCGCCACCGGCAGGGCCGGCACCGCCCGCGCCGGCGATGCCGTCCCCAGGAAGGGACGCAGCCGCCCGGCCGCCCAGCGCCACGACGCCCAACCGGCCAGGTCGATCAGCTCGCCCGCCGGTCCCTGACCTGTGACCTTGGCCAGCGGTCGCAACCGCTCGAGCGGAAGGTCTTCGGCGGGAGGACCGAGGCCCACCACCCAGCCGCCGACCCGCCGGCCGGCCAGCCCCACCCGGACCATCGTGCCCACCCGCACCTGATCAGCCAGGTCGGGAGGGACCAGATAGTCGAACTGCTTGTCGAGACCGGTGACGTCTGGGACCACCCGCGCCACCAGGGGCCGCTCGGGCGCGCTCAGGTGCCGACCGCCGCCTTGAAGCTCTCGAGGTTGCCGAGGTTCTCCCAGGTGAAGCCGGGCTCGTCCCGGCCGAAGTGACCGTAGGCCGCTGTGCGCTGGTAGATCGGCTGGCGGAGGTTCAACTCGTTGATGATGGCGGCGGGGCGGAGATCGAACACGTCCCGGACGGCCTGCTCGATGCGGTCGGGGTCGACCTGAGAGGTGCCGAAGGTCTCGACCAGGATCGACACCGGTTGTGCCACCCCGATGGCGTAGGCCACCTGGACCTCGCAGCGGCTGGCCGCGCCGGAGGCCACGACGTGCTTGGCCACCCAGCGGGCGGCGTAGGCGGCCGACCGGTCGACCTTGGAGGGGTCCTTCCCGCTGAAGGCCCCGCCGCCGTGGCGGGCCATGCCTCCGTAGGTGTCGACGATGATCTTGCGGCCGGTGAGCCCGGTGTCCGCGTGAGGGCCGCCGAGGACGAACTGGCCCGTCGGGTTGACCAGCACGCTGTAGTCGTCGTCGCGGAACCGCTCCGGGACGACCGGGCGGATGACATGCTCGATGAGGTCCGGGCGGATCATCGAGTCCCGGTCGATGCCGGGCGCATGCTGGGTGGAGATGAGAACGGTCCGCAGCCGCACCGGGGTCGAGCCCTCGTAGTCGAAGGTGACCTGGGTCTTGCCGTCGGGGCGCAAGTAGGGGATGACATCGGCCCGACGCACCTCGGCCAGCCGCTCGGCCATGCGGTGGGCCAGCCAGATGGGCAGCGGCATGAGGACCTCGGTCTCGTCGCAGGCGTAGCCGAACATCATCCCCTGGTCGCCGGCGCCCTGCGCGTTGAGCAGGTCCTCGCCGCTGTTGCCCGACCGGACCTCCTCCGACAGATCGACGCCTTGGCCGATGTCGGGGCTCTGCTCGTCGATCGCCACGATCACGCCACAGGTGTTGCCGTCGAAGCCGAAGCTCTCCCGGTCGTAGCCGATCTCCTTGATGGTCTCGCGGGCGATGGTCGGGATGTCGACGTACTCGCGGGTGGTCACTTCGCCCGCCACGACGCACAGCCCCGTCGTGAGGAGGGTCTCGCAGGCGACGCGCCCGGCCGGATCGGCGGAGAGAATGGCGTCGAGGACGGCGTCAGAGACCTGGTCGGCGATCTTGTCCGGATGCCCCTCGGTGACCGATTCCGAGGTGAAGGTCCAGCGGTTCACGTGTGCTCCTGTGGGTTGCTCGCACCAGGCGAGGAGAGGTGCTGGCCGAGAGTGGTGACCACGGCGTCGAGGACGGCGGTAGCCACCACCGCCTTGTCGGCCAACGGGACATTCTGCACCACACCGGTGGGGTCGAGGATGGTCACGGCGTTCGTGTCGTGCTCGAATCCGACGTCTGGCGCGGCGACGTCGTTGGCGACGATCAGGTCCAGCCGTTTGCGCTGCAGCTTGCCGGCCGCGTGGGTGGTGAGATCGTCTGTCTCCGCCGCGAACCCGACGAGGACCTGCCCGGGCCGCTTGCGCCGTCCCAGCTCGGCCAGGATGTCAAGGGTGGGTTCCAGCTCTATCTGGGGCAGCCCGGCGTCCTTCTTGAGCTTGCCGGTGCCGGCCGTCACCGGGCGGAAATCGGCCACGGCGGCGGCCATGATGACGATGTCGGCCTGATCGGCCCGGCCGAGCACGGCGGCGGCCATCTCGGCCGCCGTCTCGACCGCGACCGGCTCGACACCGTGCGGGGCCTGACGGGACACGGTGGTGACCAAGGTGACCTTCGCCCCCCGTCGCGCCGCCTCGGCGGCGATGGCGTAGCCCTGCTTCCCCGACGAGCGGTTGGTGATGACCCGCACGGCGTCGATCGGCTCCCGGGTGCCGCCGGCGGTGACCAGGACGTGGCGGCCGGCCAGATCGGGCGCGGTGAGCAGCTGGGCCACCGCGGCCACGATGTCCTCCGGCGCGGCCAGCCGGCCAGCGCCCACGTCCCCTCCGGCCAGGCGTCCGACCGCGGGCTCCACCACGACCACTCCCCGCCGGCGGAGCGTGGTCAGGTTGTCCTGGACGGCCGGGTGCTCCCACATTTCGGTGTGCATCGCAGGGCAGACCACGACGGGAGCGCGGGTGGCCAGCAGCGTGGCGACGAGGAGGTCATTCGAAATCCCCGCCGCGTACGCGCCCAGCACTCGAGCCGTCGCCGGCGCGACCACGACCAGGTCGGCCTGCTGACCCAGCCGAGTGTGCGGGATGGGGTCGGCGTCGTCCCACAGCGATGTGTGCGCCGGCTCGCTGGCCAGGGCCGAGAACGTGGTAGCGCCGACGAAACGCTCGGCGCCGCGGGTGAGCACGGGCACGACGTGGGCGCCAGCATCGATCAGACGGCGACACACCTCGATGGCCTTGTAGGCGGCGATTCCCCCGGAGACGCCGAGGACCACGCGCCGCCCGGCGAGCACGCTCACCGGCTCGCTCAGCCGATCTCGTCGGGCGCCTCGTCGCCCGCCACCGCCGCCAGGGCCGCCAGCTCGGCGTCGTCCGGTTCCGCCGGCAGCTCCACCGCGACGATCTTGTCGGCTGCGATCTCCTCGAAGCCGATGGACAACGGCTTGCGAGCGACCGAGGTGACCTGCGGTGGCACGACGGCCCCGAGGCCCTCACCCAGCTGGCCGAAGTAGGAGTTGATCTGGCGGGCCCGGCGGGAGGCGAGAGTGACCAGCGCGAACTTGGAGTCGACCCGCCCGAGGAGCTCCTCGATTGCAGGGTTCATCATCGTGTCGTGCGTGCGAGCCATCGATCCTCCGCGGTGCGAGCCGATCAAGCATACCTGGCCCGGTCCCGGACGGACGGTACCGCCCCGGCGGGGCGAGCAGGCTGGCCCTCGTTCCTCCCTACGAGCCGGAGCGTTCTGCCTCGATGATGGCCAGCATCTCCTTGATGGTCTGCTCGAGGTCGTCGTTGACCACCACATGGTCGGCCAGTGCCATGCCCACGGGCTCCTCGTCCTCAGCCTTCCGCAAGCGCTCCGTCACCGTGGCCTGCGGGTCCCCCCGGCCCACGAGCCGGCGCTGCTGTTCGTCGCGCGACGGCGGCAGCACGAAGATCAGGATGGCGTCGGACCGTTGCGCCTTGATCTGGCCGGCGCCGTCCACCTCGATCTCCAGCACCAGGTCCTGCCCCGGGGGCACCTCGGGGATCGGCGTGCCGTAGTAGTGGTCGAGGAACTCGGTCCACTCGAGAAACCCGCCCCGGCGGATCCGGGCCTCGAAGTCCTCCCGGGACACGAACACGTAGGCCCGCTCGGGCTCCGACGATCGGCGGGCCCGGGTCGTCCAGGACCGGCTGAGCCACAGGCGCGGGTCCCGCGCCACGAGCGCATCGACGATGGTCCCCTTGCCGACCCCTCCCGGACCGGAGACGACGATCACGAGGGGCTGGGCCCTCTCCGGCGCGGGCGCCGGCGGATCAGCCAAGCTGCTGGCGCAAGGCCTGGCGTTGCTGGTCGCCCAGGCCCTTGACCCGGCGGTTCTCGGCGATGCCGACGTCCTCCATGATGCGGCGAGCCTTGACCTTTCCCACGCCAGGGAGGGACTCGAGGAAGGTGACCACCTTGAGCCGACCGATGGCATCCTCAGTGTCGGCCCGGTCGAGGGCCTCGTCCAGCGTGAGCGAGCCCATCTTGAGCTTCTCCTTGGTCACGGCGAAGGCCTTACGGGCCTCGGCCGCCTTCTTCAGCGCGGCATCGCGCTGTTCGGGGCTGAGGGTCGGGGGCGTAGCCATGGATTCACCCTATCGCGCCTGGCCTGGACCCCTGGGCAAGTGCGGGGAGGCCCCCGCGGGTATCAGGCCCCGAGCGCCTGAGCGACCTCGTCGGCGATGGTGGCGGCCATCTGTTCAGGCTCGGCGGCGGAGGTCACGGGCCGGCCTACGACGAGGAGGTCCGCCCCGGCCCGCACCGCGGCAGCGGGGGTGGCGACTCGCGCCTGGTCGTCGGCGGGGGCAGCAGCGGGCCGTACCCCGGGGGTGACCAGCACCGCGCCGGGGTGGAGCGCTCGGGCCCGTGCCGCCTCGAGCGGCGAGCACACCAGGCCCGGGCAGTCGGCGGCGAGGGCGGTGGCGACCCGCGCGTCGAAGACCTCGTCGCCCGGCACGGACTCGCTCGTGAGCACGGTGACGGCCAGCGTGACCGGGGGCAGGTGCCCGCCAATGGCCGCGCCGGCTCCGAAGCCCTCGACCGCCGCCCGCACCATGGCCTCCCCGCCGGCGGCATGAGTGGTGAGGTATCGGGCCCCGGTGGTCCCGACGACCGTCGCCGCCTTCCGCACCGTGTTGGGGATGTCGTGCAACTTCAGGTCCGCGAAGACGGCGAAACCCTCCGCTCGGGCGGCGGCGATGGCGTCGGGGCCCGCGGTCGTGAACAGCTCCAGGCCGACCTTGGCCACCGCGAACCAGGGGCGGAGACGGCGGAGGAGGGCGACGGCGTCGTCGAGGGAATCGACATCGAGGGCCAGGGCGAGGTGGTCGCGCGCGGCGTGATCGGGGCTCACCCGAGCCCTCCCCGGTGCGCGACGCCCACGACATCGGCGATCCGGGCGATCCCCCGGCGCTCCGCCCACGCCGCCAGTTCCTCGAGCACGACGGCCGGGGCCCGGGGGTCGGCGAAGGTGGCCGTGCCCACCTGAACGGCGTCGGCTCCGGCCATCAGCAGCTCGGCGGCGTCCCGACCGCTGCTCACGCCGCCCGCGCCGACGACGGGCAGTTCGGGCAGGGCGGCCCGGACGTCGTACACCGCCCGGACCGCCACCGGATGCATGGCTGGGCCGGACAGCCCACCGCCTCCGTGTCCGAGCTCGGGACGGCCCGTGTCGGGGTCGAGCGCCAGGCCGAGCAGCGTGTTCACGAGCGTGACGGCCTCTGCGCCGCCGTCGCCGGCTGCGGCCGCCATCTCCGGGAGGTCGGCGGTGTTGGGGCTGAGCTTCGCCCAGCGCGGCCGCCGGCAACCCGCCGTCGCCTCCATCACCGCCCGGGTGGCCGCCAGGGAATGGGCGAACATGTGGCGGCCGTCCTCCAGGTTGGGGCAGGAGAGGTTGACCTCGACCGCCACCACCGAGGTCGGCGCACCGGCCAACAAGTCGGCCGCCTCGCCGAACTCCTCCACGGTGCGGCCCCAGATGCTGGCCACGACCCGCGCACCGGTTCTCAGCAGCCCGGGCAGATCGTCGAGCAGCCAAGCTTCGAGGCCCGGTCCCTGCAAGCCCACGGCGTTGAGCAGCCCGGCCCGGGTGGGATGCAGGCGGGGGGCCGGGTTACCGGGCCACGGGTAGGGCGCCAACGACTTCACCACCACGGCGCCCAACCCGGCCAGGTCGAGGTACGGGCCCAGCTCGGCCCCATGGCCGGCCGTACCCGATGCCGTCATGACCGGGTTGGGCAGGGTCACCGAGCCGATGCGGGTCGTCAGATCGACGGCGGGGACCTCACGGTGGCGGCGGGCCCGAGCCTCCCGGCGCCGGCTCACCGGGCGTGGTGCTCCTGGAGCGAGCAGACGCTCACGTCGTCGGGGGCCAGCTCGGTCAGGCCCTGCATCGCGGCCAGGGCCGCCTCGACCGTGGTGACGGCGCTCACGTGGTGGATGGTGGCGGCGAGGCGTATCGAGCGGCCGTCGGCTCTCGGCCCGCGGCCGCGGGGAGTGTTGACGACGAAGGTGACATCGCCGCTGGCGAGAAGGTCGACGGCGCTCGACCCCGTGCCGTCGGACAACTTGTCGACCACTTGATCGACGGGTAGGTCGAAGCGGGCGAGGAACTCCGCCGTACCGCGCGTGGCGACGATGCCCAGGCCGAGCTCCCGCAGCCGCTTGGCCACCACCACACCGGCCGGCTTGTCCCGGTCGGCCAGCGACAGGAACACCATGCCGCCGCGGGGAAGCTCCGTGCCCGCGGCGGTCTCGGCCTTGAAGAAGGCGCGGCCGAAGGTGGTGTCGATGCCCATGACCTCCCCAGTCGAGCGCATCTCCGGCCCGAGCGTGGTGTCGACCTCGGGGAAGCGGCTGAAGGGCAGGACGGCCTCCTTCACCGCGACGCGGCCCTGGCCGGCGGGCGGTCGCAGCATGCCCTCGTCCCGCAGCGAGGCCAGCGTGGCCCCCAGCATCACCCGTGCCGCCACCTTGGCGAGCGGGACGCCGGTCGCCTTGGCCACGAACGGGACGGTCCGGCTGGCGCGCGGGTTGGCCTCGATCACGAAGACCTCCCGGCCCCGCACCGCGTACTGCAGGTTGACCAGCCCCCGCACGTCGAGCTCGCCGGCGATGGCACGCGTGTAGGCCTCGATCACATCGACCAGCCATGGCTGCAACGTCGGCGGCGGGATGGCGCACGCGGAGTCACCGCTGTGCACGCCGGCCTCCTCCACGTGCTCCATGACGCCACCGATCAGGACCTCCCCGGTGGCGTCGCGCACGGCGTCGACGTC
>DASTFY010000272.1:0-9819 GCA_035719525.1 Acidimicrobiales bacterium | reverse complement strand
GTCGTGGAGACCGATGACGTTCGCCACCTTCACGAATTCCTGAGGCCGGGGGCCGGCGTGACTACGTCAGAGATCACGCCAGTGAGCGACGAGCCGGTGCCGCCGCCGGAAGGGTCGAGCCGACGCTGACGCCGATCGAAACGTCCTGTCGACAAGTCGACTCGCTCTGAAGCAAGAGTCGCATAGGAGGGTCCGATGGCCGTCTCCATTCAAGTCGCGTTCGACTGCGCCGATCCCGATCGCCTCGCCCGCTTCTGGGCGGATCTGCTCGGCTACCAGCTCGACCCGCCACCGCCCGGCTACGACACGTGGGAGGCGTGGCTCACGGAGCACGGCATCCCCGAATCCGGCTGGAACTGAGGAAGTCATCCGCGGCCAGGACCGCTTCGGGGGAGACTTGGCCGACGTAGGCGAACTCGTCGATGACGTAGGGAAGCCCGTCGGCCTGGAGGAGCGAAGGGCCGTCCATAAGCTGGAAGTGCAGGTGGGAGGCGTTGGCCTTGCCGGTGTTGCCCAGCTCGGCCATCTTGTCATCCTTCTTCACCTTGTCGCCGACCTCCACGGTGAGCGACCCCTTGATGAGGTGGGCGTACATCGCGAACACACCACCACCGATGTCCAGGACGATGTGGTTGCCATCGACGTTCTCGACCGTGAGCTTCGGCCCGAGCACCGGATCGTCCGCGGGAAGGACGCCTGGCGCGTTGGCTTCCTGGTCGTTGAGCGTCGCGACCACGGTGCCGTCGGCGACGGCGTAGATAGGCGAGCCGTAGTCGACGTAGCTCTCGTTCTTGTTCTTGTCACCCGTGTAGAACTCGCCCTCGTCGTTGACTCGCTTCCAGTCGATGGCAAAGCGCTGGCTGTTGCTGAGCTTGCCGTTGACCGAGTTCAGGGATGTCCGGTGCGGCCACCCGGGCTCGCAGCACCCGTTGAGGGCGATCCAGTTGTCGCCCTTCAGCGGGGGCGCGATCACCCTCGGGGTGCCCGCCGATATGTCGAACGGCGCCACCACGTAGTCGATCGGGGTGGGCGTCCTAGCGGGCGGGCCCGCGGCTCCGGTGCCGTACAGGTGGTGCATCACGGCCTCGGGTGCGTCCTCCAGCGAGTCGAACGTGAAGTCGATGAGCACCGCACGCGACTCCTGGGGAGGGATGGCGGCGCCCGGCGCCGGGGCTGACGGGAGCAACCGCAGACGGTTGCAGTCACCCACGGGACAAGACGGATCAACGAGCTGAGTCCCCGAGAACGACGCGATCACGGTCTCGGGATCGAGGCCGTCGACAACGTCGATCTTCTCGAGCGTCGCCGGGACCCTCGAGGCGTTGGTGAGCTGCAGGTCGTAGGCGACGTGGTACTTCCCATCGGTCCCGAGGAACGGGAAGGTCCCGCTGCTGACCGGGACGAGCGTGAGTGGTGTGTAAGCGTCGGGCACCTTGACACCTGTGAGTGGCCCGCTGGTCGGGGGGCCAGGCACGGTCACGTCTGTGCTCGAGGGCGCGGTCGACCCGTCGGTGTCCTCGGTGTCGTCAGGGCTCGATCCGGCGTTGCCGGACGGTTCTGTCGCCGATCCGCAGGCGCCGAGGCCAACCACGAGTGCGGTGACCATCGCGAGAACCCTCGAACGATGCACGTCGATACTCCCCTCCAGGTCGGGCGACCACGGCGCATCCGCCACCCGACGGGCACGCTAGTTGACGCCCGCGCCGACTGCCTTCGTCGGGGAGCGGCGGAGACTCGCGCGATGGCCGCTGTCCGCCGCGGGCCGTTCCCGGTGGTGCCGCGCGAGTGAGAACATGGGCCTGGGTGAGCGCCCGCTCGCTGCGACAGAAGGAGTTGACATGGCCGACAGCGTCTACAAGGTCATCGAGCTGGTCGGGACGAGCACCGAGTCCTGGGAGAAGGCGGCCGGCGCGGCGGTCGAGCGGGCATCGCAGTCGCTGCGCGACCTGCGCGTCGCCGAGGTCACCGAGCTGGACCTCCAGCTCGAGAACGGCCAGGTCTCCGCCTACCGCGCCAAGGTCAAGGTCTCCTTCAAGTACGAAGGCGGCGACGCCTAGGAGAGCGACATCGCGCCACCGCGGTCAACGGAGGATGCCCTTGAGGGCGGCGTTGGCCGCGTGGTGGCCGCACATGCCGTGCACGCCGGCACCCGGAGGGGTCGACGCCGAACACAGGAACAGGGACGGGTCGGGGGTGGCGTACGGGTGGAGCCCCCTCGTCGGCCGCAGGAAGAGCTGCAGGCCGCCGTGCGACCCGCCGGCGATGTCACCGCCCACGTAGGCCGGGTTGTAGTGCTCGAACCAGGCCGGCCCGGCGACATGGCGGGCGAGCACCAGATCCCGGAAACCGGGGGCGAACCGCTCGATCTGTTCCTCTATGCGACCGGTCATGTCGACCTCGGAGCCGTTGGGGACGTGGCAGTACGTCCACAGCGTGTGCTGGCCGGCCGGGGCGCGGGACGGATCGACCACACTCTGCTGGGCGACGAGCACGAAGGGGCGCTCGGGCGCTCGGCCGGAGCTGCTGGCCGCCTCGCTGGCGGCCACCTCGTCGGCCGTGCCTCCGACGTGGACCGTCCCCGCTCGCCGGCAGTCGGCATTCGCCCACGGCACCGGCCCCGACAGGGCGTAGTCCACCTTGAAGGCGGCCGGGCCGTGGCGGAAGCGGCGGAGCGCGGCGGTGTAGCGCTCCGGCAGGCGGTCGCCGGCGATGTCGGCCACCTGGCTCGGCGCCAGGTCGAACAACACCGCCCGGGAGGGGGGGAGCTGGCCGAGAGCGCGCACCGGTTCCCCGGTTCGGATCTCACCGCCGAGCTCGCCGAGATACGCGGCCAGCGCGTCGGCGATGCCCTGCGAGCCTTCGGCGGCGACGGGCCACCCGACGGCGTGGGCCGACGCCATCAGCGCCAGACCGAACGACGTCGTCAGGAGGTGGTCGAGGGGAAGGAAGGCGTGGGCGGCGCAGCCGGCGAGGAGCGCCTTCGCCTCGTCCTTGGCGAACCAGCGACGCCCCGCGATCGTCGCCGGCGCCAGGGCGGGCAGGCCGAAGCGGGCGAGCGCCAGCGGGTGGCGGGGAAGGCGCAGGAGCGAGCCGGTGATCATGGGCGACAGCTCGTCCCACCGGTCGGCCACGCCCCCGATCCAACGGCGATATGCCGCGGCGTCGGCGCCCAGGCCGCGGGCCGTCTGGTCGACCGAGCGTCGCAGCAGCGCGGCGCGGCCGCCGTCGAGAGGGTGGGCCAGCGGGATCTCGGGCTGGAGCCACCGCAGTCCGAAGCGCTCCAGGGGCAGGTGGGAGAGGAAGGGTGACCCCGCCGCCAAGGGATGGATGGCCGAGCAGACGTCGTGGACGAACCCCGGCAGCGTCAGCTCGGCCGAGCGGGTGCCCCCGCCCACGGTGGTCGCCGCCTCCACCAGCAGCACGGATCGTCCGGCCTCGGCCAAGGTGACCGCGGCCGCCAGCCCGTTGGGGCCGGCGCCGACCACCACCGCGTCATACGACGGGTGGGCCACGATGTGAAGGTCGGCGCGATCGGCGAGGCGTGAGGAGCGACGTGCTAGGCGCTGGCGTCCTCCAAGGCCCGGCGTACCAGCACCTTGGCCAGGTGGACCCGGAACTCCACGCTGGCGTTGAGGTCGGCCGGGGGTTCGGCGTCGGCCGCGGCCTGCTCCGCCGCGTCGTTGATCGACGCCCCGCCGGACAGGGCGGCGCTGACCGCCGACGCCAGCACCGGCGTCGATCCCATGTTGACCAGGCCTACGCCGCTGTCGCCGTTGCGCCGCCAGGCGGCCACGCCCACGATCGCCCAGTCCTGCGCCCGGCGGTTGAACTTCTGGAAGCCCCAGCCGGCGCCGGCCATCTTGGGCACCCGGATCTCGGTCAGCAACTCGTCGGGGGCCAGCGCCGACTCCAGGAAGCCCTGGTAGAAGTCGGCGGCGGCGATCTCACGGGTGCCGTTCGGCCCCTGCGCGACGTAGGTGGCGCCGAGGGCCAGCGTGGTGGCCGGAAGGTCGGACGCCGGATCGGCGTGAGCCAGCGAACCGCCGATCGTGCCCCGGTGGCGGACCTGCGGGTCGCCCACGTGGGATGTGGCGTGGGCCAGCAGTGGGGCGTGCTCCTTCAACATGTCCGAGATCTCGATGTCCCGATGCCGGGTGAGCGCCCCGATGGCGACGTGATCGCCGCCGTCCCGGATGTACGAGAGG
The DNA here is from genome assembly GCA_035719525.1 of Acidimicrobiales bacterium. Lineage (GTDB taxonomy): Bacteria > Actinomycetota > Acidimicrobiia > Acidimicrobiales > Ilumatobacteraceae > DASTFY01. The sequence goes on along the minus strand of DASTFY010000272.1, from coordinate 5,614 downwards.
TCGCGCAGCCGTCCGATGTCGACGAGGACGGCCGGTGAGGCCAGCCGCAGCTTCATCAGGGGCAGCAGGCTGTGGCCGCCGGCCAGGAACTTGGCCTCGTCACCGTGCTCGCCCACGAGGCTGATGGCCTCCTCGGCCGAGGACGCCCTCTTGTACTCGAACTTGGCGGGGATCACTGGGTACCTCCGGTAGCAGCCTGGATGGCCTGCCACACGTTGTGGGGCGAGGCCGGCATGGGGACATCGGTGACGCCGAGGCCCGACAAGGCGTCGACGACGGCATTGATGACGGCGGGCGCGGCGCCGATGGTGCCGGCCTCGCCGATGCCCTTCACCCCGAGGGCGTTGGTGGGGGAAGGGGTGACGGTGTGGTCGGTGGTGATGGGCGGTACGTCCGACGCCGCTGGCACGAGGTATTCGGTCATTGTGCCCGTCTTCAGGTTGCCGTCCTCGTCGTACACGGCCTCCTCGAACAGCGCTTGGGCGATGCCCTGCACGACGCCTCCGTGCACCTGACCGTTGACGATCAGCGGGTTGATCTGCACCCCGCAGTCGTCGACGGCCACGTACTTCTGGACGTCCACCCCCCCGGTCTCGGTGTCGACCTCGACCACGCAGATGTGCGTCCCGAAGGGCCACGAGAAGTTCGGCGGGTCGTAGTGGACGTGGGCCTCGAGGTTGGGTTCCATGCCGTCGGGCAGGTTGTGGCCCGTGAAGGCCCCGAACGCGACGGCGGCCAGTGGCATCGACGACTCTGGGGTGCCGCGGACACCGAAGACGCCTTGACCCCAGTCCAGATCCTCCTCGGCGCACTCGAGCTGGTGCGCGGCGATCTTGCGGGCCTTGTCGATGATGCGGTCACAGGCCATGTCGATAGCCACGCCACCGACCGCGAGCGACCGCGAACCGTAGGTGTCCAGCCCGATCGGGCTGATGGCCGTATCAGAGTGCAGCACCTCGACGTCCTCGGGGGGGACCCCGAGCTTGTCGGCCACGATCATCGACCACGAGGTCTCGTGGCCCTGACCGTGCGGGGTCGAACCGGTGACGACCTGCACCTTGTTGGTCGGCAGCACCCTGACGGTGGCGGCCTCCCAGCCTCCGGCGCCGTAGTTGAGCGACGCGAGGACCCGGGACGGTGCCAGACCACACATCTCGAAGTAGCTGGACACACCGATACCGAGCCGCTTGGTGGCGCCCTCGACGTTCTGTGTCTGCTGGCGAGCGCGCACTCCTTCGTAGTCGGCCAGCTCGGCGGCCTTCTCCGCGGCCGCCAGGTGGTTGCCCGAGTCGTACACGAGGCCGCTGAACGCGGTGTAAGGGAACTGTTCGGCCTGGACGAAGTTGCGCTTGCGCAACTCCATCGGGTCGATCCCCATCTCGCCGGCGAGCGCGTCGATCGTCCGCTCGATGGCGTACGTGGCCTCGGGCCGGCCGGCGCCCCGGTAGGCGTCGGTCGGGGTCATGTTGGTGAAGACCGCCGTGCAGCTGAAGTCGTACGCGGCCGGCAGGTCGTAGACGCCGGCGTACAGGAAGGCGCCCAGCAGAGGGATGCCGGGGGTGACGAGCTGGAGATAGGCCCCCATGTCCGCGATCAGGCGGACGCGCAAGGCGGTGAGCTTGCCGTTCTCGTCGGCGGCCAGCTCGATGTCCTGGATCTGGCCGCGGCCCTGGATCGTGGCCTGGGAACCCTCGGAGCGCTCCTCGTTCCAGCGCACCGGCACGCCGTGCTTGCGGGCCAGCGCCACACAGAGCAGCTCCTCGGCGTAGACGTTGAGCTTCGAGCCGAACCCTCCACCGACGCTGGGCGCCACGACCCGGACCTGGTGCTCGGACAGGCCGAGGGTCAGCGCGGTCATGATCTTCAGGATGTGGGGGATCTGGGTGGCCGAGTACAGCGTCATCCCGCCGCCGTACGGCTGTGGGATGGCGGCCACCGCCCGCGGCTCCATCGCCATGGGGATGAGACGCTGCTGGATGTAGCGCTTCTTGACGGAGTGGGCGGCGTTGGCGAACGCGGCGTCGACGGCGTCCTCGCCGATCTTGAGCTCCCACGTGTAGCTCTTGTTCGTGCCCTCGGACTCGTGGATGACCACGCGGTCGCTCAGCGAATCCTCGAGGTCGATCACGACCGGCAGCGGCTCGTACTGGACGTCGATGGCGCCCAACGCGTCCTGCGCCGCCGCCTCGCTGGTGGCCAGCACCACGGCCACCCCGTCGCCCGCGTAACAGGCCTTCGACACCGCTACCGGGAAGTGAGGGGGGTTCTTCATGTCCGGCGTGACCGGCCACGCGCAGGGCATCGGCGCGGCCCACAGGTCCTGCAGGTCGGCACCTGAATAGGCGGCGACGACGCCGGGCTGGCCGGCGGCAGCGCTCACGTCGACGCTGGTGATGCGAGCGTGGGCGTACGGGCTGCGCAGCACCGCGAGGTGGAGCGCTCCGGGGATGTGGAGGTCGTTGGTGAACTTCGCCTCGCCGGTGAGCAACGCCGGGTCCTCCCGGCGCAGCATCGGCGTACCGATCACCTTCGTGGGCTGATCCTCGACGACGGTCATGCCGAGCCCCCCTTGGCGCAGGCCAGGACGGACAGGACGATGTTGTGGTATCCGGTGCACCGGCAGAGGTTCCCCTCGAGCCCGATGCGGACCTGCTCCTCGGTCGGGTTCGGGATCTCCTCCAGAAGGCCGACGGAGGCCATGACCATGCCGGGGGTGCAGAAGCCGCACTGCAGGCCGTGGTTCTCCTGGAAGGCCCTCTGCATCGGATGGAGCTCGCCGCCGGAGGCCAACCCCTCGATGGTCATGATGTCCGCCCCGTCGGCTTGGGCGGCCAGCATCGTGCAGCTCTTGACCGACTCACCGTCCACGTGGATGGTGCAAGCGCCACAGCTCGACGTGTCGCAGCCGATGTTGGTCCCGGTGAGTCCGAGCGCTTCTCGGATGTAGTGGACGAGCAGCGTTCGGTCCTCGACCTCGCTCTCGTGCGCGGTGCCGTTGACGGTGACTTGGATCCGCAAGTTGGATCACCCCCGTGTGAGAGTCCCCCCGGGACTTCGTGCGGGGGCCATCATGCCCCATCCGGGCACGCTGTGGAACAGGAACTCCGTCCGTGGCCCGCCGATAGCGTCGGCCGCCGTGAGGATCGAGGGCACCGAACTGATCACCGTCGACCTGCCGCTGACCAGCCCGTTCCGCACGGCGCAGGGATCGAGCTCATTTGAGCGCAAGCTCCTGGTGCGGCTGTTGACCGATGTCGGGTCGGGATGGGGCGAGTGCGCGGCGCTGGCCGAGCCGCTCTACACCGACGAGTACGTGGACGGCGCCCGCCACGTGATCGCCACCCACCTGCTGCCGCGGCTGGCGGCCGCCGGCGTCCTAGGTTCCCCCGATCGCGTCGCCGGCGTGTTGGAGCCCGTGCAGGGCCACCGCATGGCGAAGTCCGCCGTCGAGATGGCGGTGCTCGACGCCTGGGGGCGCGCCACAGGTCGATCGCTGGCGTCGCTCCTCGGCGCCACCCGGGCGACGGTGCCGGCCGGGGTGGCCGTCGGGCTGGCCGATTCGGTCGACGACCTGCTCGGCGTGGTCGGCGCCTACCTGGCCGAGGGCTATGTGCGGGTCAAGCTCAAGATCCAGCCCGGTTGGGATGTCGAGCCGGTCAGGGCCGTCCGGCAGCGCTTCGGCGCAGGACTGGCACTGCAGGTGGATGCCAACGGTGCGTACGCGCACGGTGGCCGGGCTGGTTTGCGCGCGCTCGATCAGTTCGGGCTCACCCTGATCGAGCAGCCGCTGGCCGCCGACGACCTCTCCGGGCACGCGGGCTTGGCCCGGTCCCTCGCCACCCCCATCTGCCTGGACGAGTCGATCACCTCGGTGGCGACGGCGGCGCTGGCACTCGACCTCGGAGCCTGCTCGGTGATCAACCTCAAGCCGGGCCGGGTCGGCGGCTACCTGGAGGCGCGGCGCATCCATGATCTGGCGCGGGGCCGGGGCGCGGCGCTGTGGTGCGGCGGCATGCTCGAGACCGGACTCGGCCGGGCCGCCAACCTCGCCCTCGCCGCGCTGCCGGGCTTCACCGTGCCGGGCGACCTGTCAGCCTCCCGCCGCTACTACGAGCGGGACCTGACCGCCCCGTTCGAGCTCCACGACGGCCACCTCACCGTGCCGACCGGACCCGGCCTCGGCGTCGACGTCGACGAGGACGCCCTCGCCGCCTTCACCACCTCCCACCACACCTGGCGCCCCTGACTGGCCGAGCAGCAGCGGCCGGGCGGTCAGGTTTCGGCGGCGACCGACCTGACGTGGGCGAGGCGGGCGTCGTTCTCGCGGTCGATCTCCTCGGCCACCTGCTCGTCCTCGGCCATGGCGGCGTCGATGTCCGTGTCGGCCCAGGCGATGACGCCCATGTCCGTGAACGCGGTCTGGATGCGCGGACCCCACAGCCCGATGTCCTTGAGGATCGGCACGATGCGCATGAACAGGAAGCCGCGGAAGGTGAGCTGCAGCTCACTCGTGTTGACCCACTCAGTCACCTCGGGCGGCAGGCCGAGCGTGGCCCAGACCTCGTCGGCCAGGAAGCGGTCCCGCATGCGGTAGCAGGCGTCGACGCAGAACTCCTCCCGCTCGTCCCGCTCCGGCTGCGTGAGCTGCGGGTAGTAGTCCCGCAGCGCCAGGCGGCCGAACATCACGTGGCGGGCCTCGTCCTGCATCACGTAGGCGTTGATGGCCTTGGCCAGCGGGTCCTGGGCCATGTTGCGGATCAGGGCGAAGGCGGCGAGCGCCAGGCCCTCGATGAGCACCTGCATCCCGAGGTAGGTCATGTCCCAGCGGCTGTCCGAGATCACGTCGTCCAGCAATGACTTCAGGTTGGCGTTGAGCGGGTAGACGAGGCCGATCTTCTCGTGCAGGTAACGGCTGTAGACCTCGACGTGGCGAGCCTCGTCGATCACCTGTGTGGCGCCGTAGAACTTGCTGTCGATATTGGGCACGGTCTGCACGATCTTCGACGCGCAGATGAGGGCCCCCTGCTCGCCGTGCATGAACTGCGAGAACCGCCACGCCTCGAGGTGACGACGCACCTCGCCCTTCTCGGCGTCGTTCATCTTCTCCCACCACGGCGACCCGTGGATGGCGATGGCTTCGTCGGGCATACCGGTCGGGTTGGTCGGGTCGACGTCGATCGACCAGTCGATCCGGTCGCTGCCGATCCACTGCCGGCGGGTGCCCTTGTCGTACAGCCGCAGCAGCTGATCTCGCCCCGACTCGTAGTCGAAGTCGAAGATCGTGGTGCTCGGGCTGGCGATACCCCAATCCATCGCGCCGGCTTCGGTGGCGTACGCGGTCATCCCAACCTCCTGAGCTCCGTGGGCGTGAACGGTAGCCAGTACGCCGCCACCGGGCGACTGGTTCACCCCCCGGGTGGGGCGGTGCGCATGAAGAGGATGCGCTGGATCTGGTCGTAGGGCCAGCCGGCGGGGAGCGCGACAGCGGGCGGGGCCGGGAGCACCGAGAGCGGCAGCTCGCCGGGCTTGATCAGGCCGAACTGCTCACGGGCCTGTTGCTCGACCACCGCGTCGGTCTGCAACTCGTCGTACACCTCTTCCAGGCGCTTGTTCT
>DASTFY010000271.1:0-6189 GCA_035719525.1 Acidimicrobiales bacterium | reverse complement strand
GAGCGTGTCGGGCGGATGGTCGGTCACCGCCCAGGCGGCGACGCCGGTCCGCGTCCCGTCGACTTCGGCGGGTCCCTGGAGCGCGACGAGCAGATCCATCCGCCCCGGGCCCGAATCGACCCGCAGCCCGACGTCCAGCACGAGCCGATCGCCGGCGATGGCCCGTTCCGGAAGCAGGCGCGCCGGGCCGACGGTCAGTCGGGGAGGCCGAGCCAGGCAGACCCCCAGCACGGCCGCCAGGAGCAGGGGAGCGCCGAACGCGGCCAGGGCCGGCCGTCCGGCCAGCAAGGAGGCGACCAACGCGGCGGCTCCCACCCCGACGTAGACCACCAGCCGCGGGGACGCCCCGAGGGTGTCGGGCGTCGGGCGGCTCAACGCCACGACGGTGCCGGAACGGTGGCTACCACCCGCTCGACCACGGACTCGGGTGGCGTGCCACGGACCCACACCTCGCTCCGCAGGACGATCCGGTGGGCCAGCGCCGGCAGCGCCACGGCCTTCACGTCGTCGGGATCCACGAAGTCTCGTCCCCGTCCGAGCGCGAAGGCGCGGGCCAGCTTCAGCAAAGCGAGGGAGCCACGCGGGCTGGCGCCGATCTCGACCTCGACGTCCTCCCGAGTGCCCCGCGCCAGCTCGACCACGTAGCGGGCGACCGCCGGCTCGACATGGACCCGCTCGACGGCCTCCTGGAGGGCGAGCACGCCCTCGAGGCTGCACACCGTCGCCAGCTCGACCTCATCGGTGCCTCGGGCGACCCGCCGCGCCAGCAACTCGGCCTCGGCCTCGGCGTCCGGATAACCCATGCGGGTCCGGAGCAGGAACCGGTCGAGCTGCGCCTCCGGCAACGCGTAGGTGCCCTCGTGCTCGATCGGGTTCTGGGTGGCGACGACGAGGAACGGCCGCGGCAGCCGGTGCGTGGTGCCATCCACCGTGACCTGCCGCTCCTGCATGGCTTCGAGCAGGGCCGCCTGTGTCTTGGCCGGCGCGCGGTTCACCTCGTCGCCGAGCACGAGGTGACCGAAGATCGGGCCGGGACGGAAGGAGAAGTCGCCGCTCGCGGCGTCGAACACGGTCGCGCCGGTGATGTCAGCCGGGAGCAGGTCGGGGGTGAACTGGATGCGCGAGAAGTCCAGGCCGGTCACCCTGGCCAGCGACCGGGCAGTAAGGGTCTTGGCCACCCCCGGCAGGTCGTCCAGCAGGACGTGCCCGTCGGCGATCAAGCCCAACAGCACCAATTCGAGCACCGGCCGCTTGCCGACCACAGCCCGCTCGAGCTCGTCGAGGACGTCGGCCACGAGCCGTGCCGCGTCGGCCGGCGCGACGATCGAGGTGGGTGCCGTCATGTCGATGCCGTCCGTTCCGGCCCGGAGCCCGGTCCCGGATCGACCGCGGTCAACAGCTCCTCGATGGGCGCGACCCGCGCGTCGCCGGCGATGAAGGCGTAGGCCTCCGAGCCGAGCACGGCCTCGGCCGCCGCGGCGTCGTCGGGATCGTCGAGGTCGAGGCCGAGCGGTTCGAGACGACGCTGCGCCGCCGCCCAACAGGTGGCCCGGAGCCGGGTCGACAGGGGCAGCCGCCGACCGGCCGCCGGCACGGACAGCAGCCGGATGTCGCGCTGGAGATCGGTCAGGCCCTGTGGTCGCCACGCGGGCGCAGGACGAGCCCGGAGGGGGGCGAACGGGCTGAAACCGGCCGTCGGGAAGGAGCGGCTCAGCTTGAGGACGAGGTCGGTGACGAGCGCCGCGCCGACGGCGAGCGCGGCACCCCGCGCGACCCGCTCGGCCCCCTCCGGCCACACGGCCAGGCTGGCGAGCGTGGCGAGACCGGCGATGACCAGCACTCGCATCGTCAGCCTCACGAGGCCGTCACTCCCTCGAGGTCCGCCCGCGCTTCGGTCAGCGCCCGGACGGCTGCGGCGCGGTGGTCCTCGGTGATGCGGTGGGTCGAGAAGCGCGCCTCGGCGAACAGCGATGTCAACTCCCGCAGCGGCTCGCGGCGAACCCCCAGGGTGGCCAGAGCGCGCGTCACGTGCTCGAACGGTGCCTCGGCTCGACGCCGCCCCGCTCCCGCCCCGTCGAGCCCGTCGAGCAGGTGGGCATACGCCGCGATCACCGCCTCGCGGGGGTCGGAAGGCTCGGCCAGGTCGGCCAGTGAGCCGTCGATGGCACGCCGCGCTTCCGCGGGGGCGTCGTGCTCGTGGGCAGCGGCCGTCGGTGTCCTGCGACGCGACGCCAGCAGCGCGCCGGCAGCGAGCAACCCGCCCGCCGCCACTGCCACCCAGATCGGCCAGGCCGTGCTCTGGCCGCCGTCCGGCGGTGCCGCGGGCGCGATCTCGTAGGTGGCGAGATCGTCGGTTGCAGCGCGCGACGCGGGTTGGAGGCGGCTCACGAGAGCGGCCAGCACGACGAAGGCGAGCAGCGTCAACCAGCGCGACCGACGACTGGTCTGGCGGGCTCCGCCGGTGTGCCGGAGCCCGGTGAGGCTCATCAGGCCGAGAACGATGATCGCCGCCAGAGGAATGATGATCAGCCACGGGCTGAGGGTCAGCCGCCCGAACTGACCATCGGCACCGCGCAGCGGCTCGCCGGCCGCGGCCATCGCTACGACGGCGCAGGCCGTCGCCGCGGCCACGACGGCCAGCAGCTCGGGCCGGGGCAGGCCGCGGCCGGAGCCGAGCCGAGGCCACGGTTGGCGCCCGTTCACCGCTGCGACCCTACTCAGGCCGAGGCGGGCTGGCCGGGCGATCCGGCGACGAAGGCACGACGCCCGGCTGGGGCTGGTGGCCGCCGGCCTTCGCTACTGTCCCGCCGTGGCTGATGCTCCCGACCCGGACCGCCTCAGGCAGTACGCCTTCACGCTGTTCACGAAGCTGGAAGGAGCAGTGACGAGCGGGATGGTCTACCTCGGCGATCGGCTGGGCCTCTACCGGGCCATGGCCGATGCCGCCGCGCCGCTGACGACCGGCGAGCTGGCCGGACGTTCGGGGCTGGACGAGCGCTGGGTCAGGGAGTGGGCGTACAACCAGGCCGCGGCCGAGCTGGTCGACATCGACGCCGGCGAGCGGGTGTCGCTGTCGCCGGAGGCGGTCGCCGTGCTGGCCGACGCGTCGTCTCCGGCGTTCGGCATGGGCCAGTTCGCCCGCTTCCCGGCGCTCGTGGCCATGCTCGAGGAGCTCCCGGCCGCGTTCCGGACCGGCCTCGGCTACGACTTCGACCGCCACGGGGAGGACGGCGCGGCCGGCATCGAGCAGGCCTTCGAGCCCTGGTACCGGAACTACCTCATCCCGGTGGGGCTGCCCGCTCTCGACGGGGTGGTGGCGCGCCTCGAATCGGGTGGACTGGTGGCCGACGTCGGCTGCGGTGCGGGGATCGCGGTGTGCCTGATGGCCGAGGCGTACCCGGCCAGCCAGGTCCATGGCTACGACATCTCACGCCTGGCGCTGGACCGGGCCGAGCGGCGCCGACAGGAGCTCGGCCTCGCCAACGCCCACTTCCACGATGCCGGGCGTGATCCACTTCCCTCGGACGGCTCGGTCGACCTGGTGACCACGTTCGACTGCCTCCACGACATGACCCGTCCACAGGAGATGATCGAGGCCATCCGAGCCGCGCTGCGCGATGACGGCACCTGGCTGCTGGTCGACATCAAGGCCAGGGACACCTACGCGGAGAACGTGGCCAAGAACCCCATGGCCGCGCTCATGTACGGGGTCTCGGTGATGTCGTGCCTCTCGTCGGCGCTGTCGGAGCCGGGCGGCGCGGGCCTCGGCACCCTCGGGCTCCCCGAGTCGAAGGCGAGGGCGATGGCCGAGGTCGCCGGGTTCACCCGCTTCCGCCGGCTGGCTATCGACCACGCCATCAACGCCTTTTACGAGGTACGGCCGTGAGGATGCGTCCTCGGCCGCGGCCGGGGATCGTGGACACGGTGGTCGTCTCCCCCTAGACTGACTCACCAGTCAGCAGGGTGGGCTGCTCGAGCTGGCGGGTGCGGGGGCATCCGGCGACCTCGGGGGCCCTGCCCTACATCCAGAGGACGAACGCCGGATCAGGGGGCGCGTGGCTACGCCGTCACCGGCACCGAAGGGGTTGACCAACCTATGGCACCGCTCGCTGACGCCGCGAGTATCCGGTCCACGATCTCCGATCTGATCGCCCGGGAGGAGGAACGCTTCCTCGACCGCCAGCCCCACTCGGCGGCGATGGCGGAGCGGGCGAAGCGCTCACTGGCCGGGGGGGCCACGTCGAACTGGATGATCGCCCGTCCCGGAACGGTGTGGATCAGCCACGGCCGGGGGTCGAAGATCTACGACCTCGACGGCATGGAGTACGTCGATCTCCACGCCGGTTACGGCGCCATGCTCGTCGGGCACGCCCACCCGGCCGTCGTCGAGGCCGTCGAGCGCCGGGTCCGTCTGGGAACCCACTTCGCCCAGCCCACGGAGGACGCGGTGGTCGTGGCCGAGGAGCTGGGCCGCCGGTTCGGTCTGCCCCGGTGGCGCTTCTGCAACTCCGGCACCGAGGCCACCATGGACGCCGTCCACCTGATGCGCGCCATCACCGGCCGGGACCTCATCGTCAAGATCGAGGGCAGCTACCACGGCCATCACGACGCCGTCATGGTCTCGATGTACAGCGACGTGGACGAGCTCGGCCCATCCGAGCGTCCGTGGTCGGTGCCGGCCGGCGGCGGGATACCGCAAGCGATGGTGGACCTCACGCGGGTGGTCCCGTTCAACGACGTGACCGTCCTCGAGGAGGTGCTCGCCGAGCACGAAGGGCGCGTCGCGGGGATGATCATGGAACCGCTGATGATGAACGCCGGCATCGTCCCGCCGCTGCCGGGTTTCCTGGAGGGCGTGCGTGAGCTGACACGCCGCCACGACGTGCTGCTGGCCTTCGACGAGGTGAAGACCGGCCTCACGGTCGGCCCGAGCGGCGCCACCGGTCTCCTCGGTGTGCAGCCCGACATCGTGTGCCTGGCCAAGGCCATGGGCGGCGGCGTGCCCTGTGGCGCCATGGGCGGCACGGACGAGGTCATGGAGGCCATCGCCAACGGCACCTACGAGCAGGTCGGGACGTTCAACGGCAATCCGCTCACGATGGCCGCCGCCCGGGCCACGCTCACCGAGGTGCTCCTGCCCTCGGTCTACGAGCGACTCGATGTCCTGGGGAGCAGGATGATGGACGGTGCCACGGCGGCACTGGACCGCCTCGGCGTGCCGGTGTACGGCCACCGGTTCGGGGCCAAGGGCTGCCTGGTGTTCAACTCGCAGCCGGTGCGGAACTACCGGGAGTTCCTGGCCGTCGACGGGTACTTCAGCCACGCGCACTGGCTCATCCAACACAACGGGGGCGTCTTCCTGCCGCCGTGGGGCAAGAGCGAGCAGTGGACGCTGTCCGCGCAGCACACCATGGAGGACGCCGACCGTTTCGTGACCAACGTCGAGCGCTTCGCCCACGAGCTGTCACAACTCGACACCTGGATGCCCGACCCCACCCACCACGGCTTCGTCTGATTCAGACTCAGGCGGGGGCGGGGATGTCGCGGGTGATGACCCGCGTGAACGCCGCCTCCGGGATGCCGAGCTCCAAGGCGGCGGCGGCGCGGACGTGGCTCAGGAGCTGACTGCGCGAGAGGACCCCCTCGTGGACCGTGAACTGCACCCCGAGACCGTCGAGCAGGCTGGACAGGCGCCAGGCCGTGGACTGCGGATCGCGGCAGGTGAACTCGCCCGCCTCCACGCCGGCGGTGATGATCTCGGCCAGACGGTCCATCCAGGCCAGGTCGAGATCCTGGCTGATGCCGCGCATGGTGGGGTTGCGCAGCGCCTCCCCCCAGCCGTCGATCCACAGCATCCAGGACGGCTCGCCCGGCGCCGGCATGTCGAAGGTGAACATGGCGTCCAACTTGGCCAGTGCCGTGGACGCCCGTTCCAGCTCGAGCTCGAGGCGGGCGATGTCCTGCTCCGCGGCGAAGCGCAACGCCTCGGCCAGCAGGATCTCCTTGGAGTCGAAGTGGTAGTGGATCAGGCCGGTCGACACGCCCAGCCGCGCCGCCACGTCCGAGACCCGCGTCGCGGCGAAGCCGCGGTCGATGACGACCTGGTAGGTCGTCTCCAGGATCTCCGTGCGGCGCTGCTCGACGCTGGCCCTCTTCACCGTCGCGGCACGCTACACACGGCGGGCGGCG
>DASTFY010000270.1:0-9608 GCA_035719525.1 Acidimicrobiales bacterium | reverse complement strand
CGGCGCACTTCCCCAAGGACGAGTGGGCGCTGTCCCGCTTCGACGGACCCCCGCTGTACGAGCACGCCGACCCGCGCAAGGGTGAACACCCCGACTGGGGCACGCTGGTGTTCAACTACGGCCGCTTCGAGGTGCGCAACTTCCTCATCGCCAACGCCCTGTACTGGCTGGAGGAGTTCCATGTCGACGGCCTGCGGGTCGACGCCGTGGCCTCGATGCTCTACCTCGACTACTCCCGCCCCGCCGGCGCGTGGGTTCCCAACGTCCACGGCGGCCGCGAGAACCTCGAGGCCATCGCCTTCATCCGCCAGCTGAACACGCTCGTGTCAACCGACCATCCGGGCGCGGTCATGATCGCCGAGGAGTCCACCTCGTGGCCCGGTGTGAGCCATCCGGTGCAGCACGACGGTCTCGGTTTCACTCACAAGTGGAACATGGGCTGGATGCACGACACGCTCGGCTACTTCGCCCACGATCCAGTCCACCGGCGTTGGCACCACCGTGATCTCACCTTCGGATTGATGTACGCCCACAGCGAGCGCTTCGTCCTGCCCCTGTCCCACGACGAGGTCGTGCACGGCAAGGGCTCCCTGATCAACAAGATGGCGGGCGACGAGTGGCGCCGCTTCGCCAGCCTCCGTGCGCTGTATGGATGGATGTGGGCCTACCCGGGGGACCCCATGCTGTTCATGGGAGGCGAGATGGCGCAGTGGGGGGAGTGGAGTGACACCAAGGGCGTGGACTGGGCCGCCCTCGACGGAGAGCGGCACCTCGGGGTGCACGAGCTCGTCCGGGCCGTCAACCGGGTGGCCGAGGAATGGCCGGCGCTGTCCGAGCAGGACCACGTCCCCTGGGGGTTCCAGTGGCTTGACGCCGACGACGCGGAGCACTCGACGTTCAGCTTCCTGCGCTGGTCGGCGGACGGCACGGAGGTGGTGGCCTGCGTGGCCAACCTCACTCCCGTCCCCCGCGAGGGGTACCGGGTGGGGTTGCCGTGGGCCGGGGAATGGCAGGTGCTGCTCGACACCAACGCGACGTACTTCGGGGGGACGGGCATGGGCGGTGCCCGCGCCGCGTGGGCCGGTGACGACGAACCCCACCAGGGACAGCCGGCCTCGGCCTTCCTGACCATCCCTCCTCTCGCCGTGGTCTGGCTCGGCTCCCGCTCGGCGTGACGGAGGTACCCAGCGGGCGGGCCGTGCTCTCGGCCTCCCTGGCCCTCGGCGTGGCCGTTGCGTTGATCGGCGCTTCCTACGGGGTGCTGGCCGTCGCCAACGGCCTGTCGGTGGCGCAGACCTCGGTCATGTCACTCCTCGTCTTCACCGGCGCCTCCCAGTTCGCCGCGGTCGGCGTCATCGCCACGGGCGGCAGTGCCGCGACGGCCGTAGGGAGCGGTCTGCTGCTGGCGGCCCGCAACAGTGTCTACGGCCTGGCGCTCGCACCGATGCTGCGCGGCTCGCTCGCCCGCCGCCTCCTGGCCGCGCACTTCGTGCTCGACGAGTCCACGGCGCTGGCCACCGCGCAACCCGACCCGAAGGCGCAGGTGCGGGCGTTCTGGGTCTCGGGCGTGTCCATCTTCGCCTTCTGGAACGTGGGCACGCTGCTCGGCGCCGTCGCCGGTCGGGCCCTCGAGAACCCGGCCGCGTTGGGACTCGACGCCGCGTTCCCGGCCGGATTCGTCGTGCTCATCGGCCCGCACCTGCGCTCCCGGGCCGGCCGCCACGCCGCGCTGCTGGCCGCCGTGCTGGTGATCCTCACCACGCCGTTCCTCCGCCCCGGCATGCCCATCCTGGTCGCGGCGCTGGCGATCCTCGTCGGGCTGAGGGAGGCGCCGGAGTGAGCTGGGCGGCCGTGCTGGTGCTGAGCGCCGGCGCCTACTTCTTCAAGGTGCTGGGTCTGGTCATCGTGGGCGGCCGGCCGCTGCCGCCCCGGCTGCAGGCGTGCCTCGCGCTCATCCCGGCCGCCATGCTGTCGGCCCTCATCGTCTCCAACACCGTCACCGTCGGCCAGCATCTGGTGATCGACGCCCGTCTTCCCGGCGTGCTGGCGGCCGCTTTGGCGGCCTGGCGAACGTTGCCCTTCCCGGCCGTGATCGCCATCGGCGCCGGCGTCACCGCGCTGGTGCGGGCGTTCGCCTAATGCGACGGCTCTAGGCCGCGATCGAACGGGCGCCGACCGCCCGGAGCTCGGGCGTGAGGCGGCCGAAGGCGCGCTCGCGGGCGACGGCCGGCTGGGACCGGTCGAGCACCAGGTCGAGCACCGGACCGGCGCGGCCGGCGGCACCGAAGGCGGAAGCGACACGGGCCACGTCGTGCTCGTGGCGCTCGATCCCGTCGCGGGCGATGGCCGAGGCCACGTCGTCGAGCAGGGACGAGAGGGTGGGGAGGGTGTTCGTCGTGGTGGTCATGGATTCACGGTACGGACGGCGGTCCATGAAGTCCAACGATTGATAGCTGTCATGTCCATCACGTATGCTGATGATCTATGTGGGAGCGCGACATCGAGATCCGGCACCTCACCGCCCTGGCGGCGGTGGCCGCGGAGCGGTCGTTCGGACGGGCGGCCGAACGACTCGGCTTCACCCAATCCGCCGTCAGCCAGCAGATCGCCGCCCTCGAGCGGGTCCTGGGCGAGCCGGTCTTCGACCGTCCCGGCGGTCCCCGACCGGTGGAGTTGACGCCCGCGGGGCGGATCCTGCTCGACCACGCCGAGGCCATCTCCCGCCAGTTGCAACAAGCGGAGGAAGAGGTGGCGCGGCTACGGGACGGGGATGGTGGACGGTTGGTCATCGGCACGTTCCAGAGCGTGTCGGTGAAGGTGGTGCCACCGGTCATTCGGGCGCTCAAGGCGGAGCGCCCCCTGCTCGACATCCGGTGCGCGGAGGCCGACGACGTCGACCTACTGGTCGAGCGGGTGCTCGAGGGCCAGCTCGACATCGCCTTCGTCGTCGGAACCGCCTTCGACGAGCGGCTCGACTGCACCCACCTGCGCGACGATCCTTACGTCCTGATCTCGGCGCGCGGCGAGGAGCGCCCGAGCCCGGTCGTGCCCATCGGGAGCTTGAGCGGCGCCGCGCTCATCGGCGAGTACGAGTCCACCTGTCAGGCCGGGGTCGAGCGCGGCCTGCGGGCCGCCGGGGTCGAGCCGTCCTATGTGTTCCGCTCGAACGACAACGGCGCCGTCCAGGCCATGGTCCGCGTGGGCATGGGCCAGGCGGTTCTCCCGGTGCTGGCGGTGGACACCAGCGATCCGGACATCGTCGTGCAGGATCTCGACCCGCCCATCACGCCGCGGACGATCTCCATCGTGCGCCGGGCGAACCGCACGCTGCCGCCGGCCGCCGACCGCTTCATCGAGATCGCGGTCGAGGTGTGCGACCGGCTCAGTGGCCAGGGCCGGCCGCACGCTCCGGTCCAGTCTCCGCCTGCTCGACCAGCTGCTTGAGCCGGAGCAGGTTGCGACGCCACACGCCAGCCAGCACGAACCGGCCGCCGACCAGCTCGCCGAGCCGGCCGCCCAACCACCACGGGAACCGCAGCTCCTCCTCCCAGGCGAAGCGGGTGCCACCCTCGTCGTTGGCTCGCAGCGTGAAGCGCCCGGTGCCGGTGACCACCCCGGTGTGGGCGACGCCCATCACCTCGTTCTCGACCCACTCAGTGATCGTCATGTGATCGGTCAGCCGGAACGGCCCGATCCTGGTGTCCACCAGCATGGCGGTGCCGACGCCGCGGGTCTGGTCGGTGGCGAAGCGGATGGCGACTGCGTCGTGCATCCACTCGACGTGGTCCTCGATCGGTTCCACCGTGCGCCAGACCTCCTGCGGCGACGCCGCGATGTCGACGCGGACCAAGATGGTCCTCACCCTCACACGACCTCCTCGTCGGACCTCACGAAGTCCTCAGGAGCATCGCACACCGCCTCGACGGCGGTGCCCCGTCGCCGGACCCAATAGTTTGGCGGGATGCACGTCGGAGCGCGACCGTGACCCGTTGGGAGTGGCGGACCTTCGGAGACCACTTCGGCCACGTCAACGACCAGCTCGAAGCGCTGCCGCCGAGTGGCGAAGAGCAGAGTGACGAGGTCTACTTCTTGTCGCCCACCGGCGAGAACGTCAAAGTGCGGGGCGGCTTGTTGGACATCAAGGTGCTGCGCGAGGTCGACGGTGTAGGCCTGCAGCGATGGGAGCCAGTGGTGAAGGCGCTGTTTCCGCTCACCGGGGCCGATGTCGCCGCGGCGTTCGAGGGCCTGCGCCAGCCCGTCCCGAAGCTCGGGCGCGAGGTGTACACCCTCGAGCAGTTCGTGGCCGAGCTGGTCGAGCCGACGCCAGCGATTCGGGCGGTGCGGGTCCACAAGCGACGGCGGCGCTACACGATCCACGGCTGCCCGGGGGAGCTGTCCGAGGTCGAGGCGGCGGGCAAGACCACCCGCACCCTCGCCGTCGAGACCGAGGATCCCGTCGCCCTGTGGGCCGCCGTGAAGGCACTGGGGGTGGCTGGGCGGGTGAACACCAGCTTCCCCGAGGGGCTCAGACGCCTCGTTGACGACGAGCTGCCCCGCTACGCGGTGATCGACTGCGGCACCAACTCGATCAAGTTCCACGTCGGTGCCCGGGGGCGCGACGGCACGTGGACCAAGATCGTGGATCGGGCGGAGATCACCCGCCTGGGCGAGGGCGTCGGCGACACGGCGACGATCTCGACCGAGGCCATCGAGCGCACGGCCGCCACCGTCAAGGCGATGGCCAGCGAGGCTCGGGACCTCCACAGTCGAGCCGTGGCCGCCGTCGGCACGGCCGGGCTGCGCCTCGCCGACAACCGGGACGAGGTAGTGCGGGCCATCGAGGCGGCAAGCGGGATCGAGATTCAGGTCATCTCGGCCGAGGAGGAGACTCGACTCGCCTACCTGGCGGCGCGGGCCGGCCTTGGCTTCTTCGACGGCTCGATCGCCGTGGTCGACACCGGCGGCGGCAGCACCCAGTTCACCTTCGGTGACACTGCCGGTATGGGCCAGCGCTTCAGCGTCGACGTCGGCGCCGTGCGCTACACCGAGCGCTTCGGCCTCGCCAACGCGGTCGCACCCGAGGTGCTGCAGCAGGCGCTCGACGCCATCGCCACCGACCTCAACCGGCTGGACAGTCAACCCGCGCCGGACGCACTGGTGGGAATGGGCGGCGCCATCACGAACATCACCGCCGTGAACCTCGGCCTTGCCCAGTACGACCCCGACCGCGTTCAGGGCGCCGTGCTCGACCGGGCCGAGATCGACCGCCAGATCGAGCTCTACCGCACCCGAGACACCCACACCCGCGGCGCGATCGTCGGCCTACAGCCCAAACGCGCCGATGTCATCCTCGCCGGCGCATGCATCGTCCGCACCGTCATGGACAAACTCGAGCAGGCCTCACTGACGGTCAGCGACCGCGGCCTGCGCCACGGCGTGCTGGTCGACCGATTCGCCACCACGCCTGACTGAGTCTAATGCGTCCTCACCAATCCACGCAGGTCAGTGCGGGCGACGGAACGTAGCTCCGCCGCCGCGTCCTCGGGCGGGGCGATGTTGATCATCACGCCGGTGCCGCGCTCGAAGCCGGCCACCGTCACCAGCTTGGGCCAGAGGTGGGCGTGCCAGTGGAAGGCGTTGTCGTGCTGGTGCGGGGCGGTGTGGAACACGAGGTTGTACGCGACGTCGCCGAGCAGGTCGGCCTGCATCGTGAGCGCGTCTCGGATGGCCCGGCCCACGGCGGCCAGGTCGGCCTCGGGGGAGTCGTAGAGGTGACCTTCGTGGCGGGTCGGGATGATGAGCATCTCGTAGGGCGTGCCGCTCCAGAAGGGGCACAGCACGACCACGTCGTCGTTGGCCGTCACGACCCTGCTGCCGTCGGCCAGCTCGGCCTCCGCCGTCACGCACAGGATGCACCCGCCGTCGAACCGGGCGAAGGCCCGCTCTTCGTCGACGATCTCGCCCGGCACGAAGGGCATGCCGAGGAGCTGGCCGTGGGGGTGCGTGAGGGAGGCGCCGGCTTCCCGACCCTGGTTGACGATGGCCTGCGTGTAGCGGATGTTGGCGTGGCGGGCCTGCTCCGCCATGCGGTTGCGGAGGGCGGCCATCACCATCGCCGACGCGTCGTCGTCGAGGTCCTTCCAGCTGCCGGAGTGGTCGGGCGACAGCACGATCACCTCGTGGATGCCGCTGGCGTCGGCCTGCACGTGAACGGGGCCGAGGTTGTGCACGGACATCGAGTCCTCGCCCTCGAACGCCGGGTACCGGTTCCGCACCACCCGGACCTGCCACGACCCGTCGCGACCCTGCGTCTCCAGCGCGGGAGGGGTGGCGTCCTCCGAGCCGGGGCAGAACGGGCAGGCGAGGCTGGGATCGGCCTCCACCTGCTGGGTGCGGGGAGCGAAGTCGTAAGGTCGTTCCGCCCGCTGGGCGACGATGGTCACCCACCGCCCGTTCAAAGGATTCAGTCTCAGTTGGCTCACTGTGACCCCATTCTAGGCCGGGGCCCGCGGCGGATGTCGGTACACGGAGACGTGATGCGGGCTGTCCGGTGTGAATGGCGTCTCGTCCCAGGCCGCCCAGCGGTGCGCCAACGCGAGGCCGGCGTGGTCCGCCATGGCGTCCAGCTCCGCCGGCGGCGCGTACCGGAGCGACCACGGTCGCAGCCGGACACCGCCCGACTCGGTCAGCTCCACGAACTGGCCCTGGGCGCGCTGCGCCGCGGCATCGTGACGACTGACCGTGAGTACGACCCGATCGGCGCTGAGCGAACGGACCTCGACGCGGTCGCCGCCCTCGATGATCTCGTCGTCGGGGACGAAGGCCTCCACCACGAAGCAGCCGCGGGGGTCGAGGCGCGACGCCACCTCGACGAAGCAGCGGGCCTGCGCGTCGGCCGAGTCCAGTCCGAAGAACGTGTTGAAGGCCACGAACGCGACGGAGAACGGCCCGGCCGGGAGGTCATCGGCCATGTCGCCCACCAGGACGTCGACGCGGTCACCGCCGGGCTTGGCCAGCAGGCGGGCCAGCATGGCCGGGGAGACGTCGATGCCCGTCACCGTCAGGCCGGTCTTGGCCAGCGGTATCGCCAGGCGACCGGTACCCACGCCGAGCTCCAGCACCCGTCCGCCTCCGGCCATGTCGCTTAGACGAACGAGTGCGGCCACGGTGGCTTCGACGTCGGACACGCCGGCGTACCACTCGTCGTACACGTCGGCCATCGCCTCGCCGTACGCCGGTGGCTCGAAGCCCTCCACCACCTCAGTTGAGCACGGATGCCCGCAGCCCGATGATCAGACGGCGAACGACCAGATCGCGGTGGCCAGCCCGCTGTGCTGGGTCTTGGTGCCCTCGGCGATCGTCACGAACCCTCCGTCGTCGCGTGCCGTGATGGCCTCGCCCCAGCCGGGGTCCTTTCTCTTCGGTGCCTTGGCCACGGTGCACGGCGCGGAGGCCAGGGCCCCCGCCACGGTGGTGCCCGACAGGTTGTACGCGTACACCACCGTGCCCGTCTTCACGAGCAGCATGGTTCCGTCCGGCGAGATGGCCGCGTCGGTCATCGGCCCGGCCACCGTGAGCCGGCTGGAGCGGACGGCCCGGGCCGGGTTGAGGGTGCCGGCGGCCTGGTCGAGCTCCGCGGCCGGGATCACGTAGGAATAGGGCTTGCCGCTCTGGCGAGGAACGAACCACGCGGCGCCGCCCGCGTCGATGGCCATCGACTCCACGTTGAGCTGCGTCTTCGTCGAGGTGGTGGCGTTGGCGTAGTAGGCGACCGGGATCACCTCGGCCGTGACGTCCTGCGCCACGAAGGCCTGGCCGGGTACCACGACCGGGGGCGTGAATCGGTAGAGCGCCACCGTGACTCGAGCGTCGACGTTGGTGCCGGTGTCGGCCAGAACGATGCGCCCCTGTGGGTCGCGGGCGATGGCCTCGGTGTCGAAGTACGGGATGGGCGCCAGCGCGGCGTCGATCAACCGAAAGCGGGCCAACGGCACGCCGTCCGGTCCGATCGCCCAGACCGCAGCAGCGGTGGTGTCCTCGCCGGCGGCGGGGCTGTCACGGATGCCACGGTCGTTGTGGGTGAACAGCACGCCGGGCGATGCGGCGACCGTGGTCAGGCCCGACACCTGCCGGAGTTGCCACGTCACGGTACCCGTGCGCGTGGGCGTGCGAGCTACGCAGGCGTTGGCGACGGCCGACGCCGACGACGGCAGGGCCAGCACTCCTGCCCCGCCAAGCGCAGCCAACGTCGCGGCCACGCGCCATGAACTCCTCATTTCCGCCTCCTGGACATCCGCCACCCGCAGTCCACGGATGATATCGGCAACCGCCGCCCGAAGGCGTGCGCCGGGACGAGGGAGGCGGCGGTGGGTCAGGGGGCCAGTGCGGAGAAGGGGGCGAGCGGGAGGTTGCGCAGCACGCCGAAGACCACCGCCACGGCGACGGCGCCCGCCCAGACCCCACTCGGCACCCGGCCGAGGCTCGGGACGGGGCGACCGGTCACCGCCGGCCACACCCACGACAGCCACAGGTAGCCGCCGAGCACGAGCACGACCGGGAACAGGACGTTGGCCGCGAGGGCTGCTACCACGTCCCCGGTCACCAGGTGGTGGAGCGCCCGCGTCATGCCGCATCCTGGGCACCACCAGCCGGTGAGCCGGTGGAAGGGGCAGGCCGGGTACACACCCCCCCGGAGCGGATCGGCGGCGGCGACGTAGACCCCCGCGGCCGCCAGGCCGACGGTCGCCACGAGGGGACCGAACCTCCGGGCGCGACGAGGCCCGTCACTCACGGTGGCGACGTTAGTCGAGGCGTGCCAGTCGTTAGCCTGTACGCCCAATGCGCGGGAAGACCATTCTGGCCGTAGGCGGCATCGTGCTCGTGCTCGGCGCCTGCTCCACCGGAGGCCAGGTGACGGTCGGCCCGCCGGCCGACCCGCCCACCACCGAGACGCAGGAGGGCAGCACCCCTCCGGTGGCTTCCACCATCCCGCTGGCGGCGTTGCCTGAACAGGTGGCGTGGGCCGCGTGTCCGGACTCCGATGACTACGACGTCAAGGGATGGGAGTGCGGCACCATCGAGGTGCCGCTGGACTACGACCAGCCGCAGAGCCAGACCATCACCATCGCGCTCACCCGGGCGCCCGCCACGGACAAGGCGACGCGTATCGGTTCGCTGGTGGTGAACCCCGGGGGCCCGGGCGGATCGGGCATCGAGGCGGCGCACTTCCTCGTCGATGAGTTGCCGCCGAACCTGAAGGCCCGCTTCGACCTGGTGGGCTTCGACCCACGCGGAGTGGGCGACTCCACCGCGGTCGACTGCATCGGCGATGGGGCCAAGGACGCCGAGGCCGATCTCGACCCCACTCCCGACACCGAGGCCGAGATCACGGCCATCGTCGATCAGGTCGGCGCCTCGGCCCAGGCCTGTGCGGACGCCCAGGGTGATCTGCTGCCCCACGTGGGCACGATGAACTCGGCGCGGGACCTCGACCGCATCCGGGAGGCCGTCGGCGACGAGCGGCTCAGCTACCTCGGCTTCAGCTACGGCACCAGCCTGGGCGCCACCTACGCCAACCTCTTCCCCGACAAGGTGCGGGCGCTCGTCCT
>DASTFY010000269.1:0-9032 GCA_035719525.1 Acidimicrobiales bacterium | reverse complement strand
TCCTGGATGCGGTCCTCGATCTCCTTGAGGTCCGGCGGGGTCTGCATGCGCTTGATGCGCAGGCGGGAGCCGGCCTCGTCGATGAGGTCGATGGCCTTGTCGGGGAGGTGGCGGTCCGAGATGTAGCGCTCGGCCAGGTTGGCCGCGGCCACGAGGGCCTGATCGGTGATGGTCACCCGGTGGTGTGCCTCGTACCGGTCCCGCAGGCCCTTCAGGATCTCGATGGTGTGGGCCACCGTGGGCTCTTCGACCTTGACCGGCTGGAAGCGGCGCTCCAGGGCGGCGTCCTTCTCCAGGTGCTTGCGGTACTCGTCCAGCGTGGTGGCGCCGATGGTCTGCAGCTCACCGCGGGCCAGCATCGGCTTGAGGATCGACGCCGCGTCGATGGCACCCTCGGCCGCCCCGGCACCGACGAGGGTGTGAATCTCGTCGATGAAGAGGATGATGTCGCCGCGGGTGCGGATCTCCTTGAGGACCTTCTTGAGGCGCTCCTCGAAGTCGCCCCGGTAGCGGGAGCCGGCGACCAGTGCGCCGAGGTCCAGCGTGTAGAGCTGCTTGGCGTGGAGCGTCTCGGGGACATCGCCCACGACGATCTTCTGGGCCAGACCTTCGACAATCGCGGTCTTGCCAACGCCCGGCTCTCCGATCAGGACCGGGTTGTTCTTGGTGCGGCGGGACAGCACCTGCATGACCCGCTCCATCTCCCGGAAACGGCCGATGACCGGGTCGAGCTTCTTGTCCCGGGCCAGGGCGGTGAGGTTGCGGCCGAACTGGTCCAGCACCGCGGAGCCCGCCTGGCCGGACTCCTTCTCCGAGCTGCCGCCGCCCCCGGCAGTGGCGCCGGCCGACTCCTTGCCGCCCTGGGGGCCCTGGTAACCGGAGAGGAGGTGGATGACGGTCTGGCGGACGCGGGACAGGTCCGCACCGAGCTTCACGAGCACCTGGGCGGCGACGCCTTCGCCCTCCCGGATGAGGCCGAGGAGGATGTGCTCGGTCCCGATGTAGTTGTGCCCGAGCTGGAGAGCCTCTCGCAACGACAGCTCCAGCACCTTCTTGGCCCTGGGCGTGAACGGGATGTGCCCCGACGGCGCCGAGCCCCCGCGGCCGATGATCTCCTCCACCTGGCCGCGGACGGCCTCCAACGAGATGCCGAGCGACTCCAGCGCCTTCGCGGCGACACCCTCTCCTTCGTGGATGAGGCCGAGCAGGACGTGCTCCGTCCCGATGTAGGAGTGGCTGAGCTGCCGGGCCTCTTCCTGGGCGAGCACCACGACCCTGCGGGCCCGATCGGTGAATCTCTCGAACACGGCCGCCCTTTCGAGTCGGGATACGTGGGAGCAGTGTACCTCCGGGGTGTGACGGCCCCTCGGCCGGCTGCGGTGGGGTTGCCCGGTCGTGGACGGCGCCCATTTGGTTGCCGGCCGGCGGCTCGAGACCGTTCGTGAACGAACGCACGAGTCGCCTAGCCTCTCGCCCCGTGGCACCGGCGTCGCCCCTGCTCGCGCTGCCCTCGATGCAGGCCAACCTCGACCGGGTCGAGGAGGCGCTGCGCGAGGCCGTACGTACCGACGACGAGTACCTCACCGAGCTGGCCCGCCATCTCATCGTCGCCGGAGGCAAGCGGCTGAGGCCCGTGGTGGCGATGGCGGCCGCCATGACGGCCGACCCCGAGATCAGCGGCGCGGTGGTGCAAGGCGCCGTGTCGGTCGAGCTCGTGCACCTCGGCTCGCTCTACCACGACGACGTGATGGACGAGGCCGATACCCGCCGGGGCGTGGAGACCGTGAACGCCAAGTGGGGGAACCTTCAGGCCATCCTCGCCGGGGATTTCCTGCTGTCCCGGGCATCGGAGATCGCCGCCTCCCTCGGCACGGAGATTGCCGCCCTGCTCGCCCAGACCATCGGCCGGTTGTGCTACGGGCAGATCGGGGAGCTGCGCCGGACGTACAGCGCCGACCGCACCGAAGCCGAGTACCTGGATTCGATCGGGGGCAAGACGGCGTCGCTGTTCGCCACGGCCGCCCGCATCGGGGCCCTCGTGAGTGGCGCGGATCGAGCGCTGGTCGAGGCGCTGACCACCTTCGGCCACGCGTTCGGCATGGTCTTCCAGATCGTCGACGACGTGCTCGACCTCACCGCTACGGAGGCGCAGCTCGGCAAGCCCACCGGGCACGATCTGGTGGAGGGGGTCTACACCCTGCCGGTCATCCGCACGATCGCGGCAGGGGGTCCGGCGGCCGGTGAGCTGCAGGACCTTCTGGGCCGCCCGCTGGGGACGGCCGAGTGCGACAAGGCGCTGGCCATCGTGCGCTCCAACGGCGGGGTCGCCGAGACGTTGGCGGTCGGCGCGGAGTACGTGGCCCGGGCCCAGGACGCCGGAAAGGTGCTCCCGGGCGGCGCGGCCACGGACGCCCTGCGCCGCGCGCCCGGCGCCCTACTGGGCACCGTCCCGGGCTGACCCCCTCTTGGCCATCCTGCGCCTGCCCTTCGAGGCGGTGGTCTTCGACTGCGACGGTGTGCTGGTCGACTCCGCCGCCGCGGTCGACCGGGCCTGGCGCCAGCTGGCCGACGAGTTCGACCTGCCCCTCGCCGCCATGCTTCCCGAGATCCACGGCGTCCGGGCGGTCGACACCTTGGCTCGATGGATGCCACCGGATCGGGTCGATGGGGCGGCGCGGCGGCTCGAGGAGATCGAGGTCGCACTGGTGACCGCGACGACCGCGGTGCCGGGGTCGCAAGCCCTCGTACGCGCGCTGGACGGCCGGCCGTGGGCGGTGGCGACGTCCGGGTCACGCCGGTTGGCCACCGCCCGGTTGGCCGCGGCGGGTTTCCCCGACCCGCCGGTCCTCGTGACGGCCGACGACGTCGAGCGGGGCAAGCCGCACCCCGACCCGTACCTGGCGGCCGCGGCGGGCCTCGTCGTGTCCGCGGCGGCGACGGTGGTCTTCGAGGACTCGCCCAGCGGGGCCGCCGCCGCCGAGGCCGCGGGAGCAACGGTGATCGCCGTCGCCACCTCGTACCCATCAGGGGCGTTCCCGGCGCTGGCCACGGTCACCGACCTCCGCCAGGTCACGGTGGAAGCGGGGGTGCTGGTCCTCGCGCTCGACCCCTCCGAGGACACCGCGGCCCGTCGATAGGCTCCCGCCGGTGCCCGACCCGCTGAGCGACGTCGATGCCGCCGAGGACCTGCTGCGCACCACGGTGGAAGAGGCGCTCGGTTATCTCCGTTCGTTGCCCGAGCGGCCGGTGCGCACGGCCACGACCGACACCACCGCCCGCTCCTTCGCCGGTCCGCTGCCCGAGGACGGCGCTCCCGCGGAGGAGGTGATCGCCCGCCTGGTCACCGGCCTGGACGGCGCGCACGCCTCGGCCGGGCCCCGCTTCTTCCACTTCGTGACCGGGGGAGCCACGCCGGCGGCACTGGCGGCGGACTGGCTGGCCTCGGCCGTGGACCAGAACGCGTTCTCATGGGCGTCGTCACCGCTGGGTGGGCAGCTGGAGGCGACGTCCATCCGGTGGCTGCTCGACCTCTTCGACCTTCCTTCGAGGTGGGGCGGCGTCTTGACGACCGGGGCCACGATGGCCAACTTCACCGCGCTGGCCACCGCCCGGTCGTGGTGGGCCGAACGCCACGGCGTCGATCCGGACCGCGACGGGCTGGCCGGTCTGCCGCCGATGCCGATCTTCTCCAGCGGCCACGTCCATCCCAGCGCCACCAAGGCCCTGGCCATGCTGGGGTTGGGGCGAGACCGCGTGGCGCGGCTGGCGAGCGATGACCGGGGCACGCTCGACATGCCGGCCCTGGCGGCCGCGCTGCGGGCCCTTGACGGCGCCCCGGCCGTCGTCATCGCCAATGCCGGCGAGGTCAACGCCGGGCTGTTCGACCCCATCGGCGCGGTGGCCGACCTGTGCCAGGAGCACGGCGCGTGGCTCCATGTCGACGGCGCCTTCGGGTTGTTCGCCCGCTTGGCACCCGAGGCGGCGCCACTGGCCGAGGGCATCGAGCGCGCCGACTCCGTGATCGCCGACGGCCACAAGTGGCTGAACGTGCCCTATGAGTGCGGGTTCGCATTCGTCCACCAGCCGGCTCGCCTGGCCTCGGCCTTCACGTTGGCGGCCGCCTACCTGCCGGCCGATGAACAGCCGAACTTCGGCTACCTGGGCCCCGAGAGCTCGCGGCGGGCGCGCTCGTTCGCGGTCTGGGCGACCCTCTCGGCCTATGGGAGGGCCGGCTACCGGGCCATGGTCGAGCGTCACCTCGCTCTCGCGCGGCGGCTGGCCGAACGAGTGGACGCCGCGCCGGACCTGGAGCTGCTGGCCCCGGCCCAGCTCAACATCGTGGCGTTCCGGTACGCGCCTCCCGGCTTCTCGGGCGACCTGGACGCGCTCAACGATCGTGTCGGCGCCGCGGTCAACGACGACGGTCGGGTGATGTTCGGGACCACCCGCTATCGGGGCATGGCGGCGTTCCGGCCCGCCATCACCAACTGGCGCACGACCGAAGCGGACGTGGACCTGATCGCCGACGTGGTCCGCGAGGTCGGCGCGCGTGTTGCCTCCTCGATCTAGCGCGGCCCCTCGATCAAGGACTGGGCGGCCGCCAGCCCCGACAGTGCCGCCCCCTCGACCCGCGGGCCGCCGAAGGCATCGCCGGCCAGCACCAGCGGCGCGGCCACGTCCGTCGCGGACCAGCAACGCTCGGGCCAGATGGTCTGGGGCGTGGCGAATCGCCAGCGCTTGAGCCGCGACTCGACGACGCGGGCGTCGCCCAGCCATGGTCGTGCCGCGCCGAGCAATTCCGCGTGCGCCTCGGCCGGTGCTCGATCCCACCACCGGAGCGACCAGGACGGCCGGGCGTGGAACGTCACCGCCGGCGCCGGCGACACGCCCTTGGCCTGGTTGTCGCCGACGAAGCTGAACGTGTCGTCGGCCTCTGGCACCCCACCGGGCGCCGGGACGGCAGAAGAGCGATCGAGCACGCACAGCAGGGCGAGGGTCCGGTCGTAGTCGCAGCGGCGCAGCTCGTCGGGCAGCTCGACCCCGGCGGTGATCAGGAGCGAGGCGGACTGTGGCAGGGGACAGGTCACGACGGCCGCGTCGACTTCGACGGAGCCGCCGTCGTCGAGACCGATGGACCATGTCCGCGGTCGGTCACCGCCGGGTCGCAGAGCGAAGGCCATCGTCGAGAAGCGGATGGGGAGGTCGGCGGCAACATGCTTGGCCACGGCGTTCATGCCGCCCTCGGCGACGTAGCGCGGATGACCATCTTCGGGACCGAAACCTCGGCACCAGACGCGCACCAGACCACGGCTCTGCCATCGCTCGACCATCTCGGCGAAGGGTGCCGTACGCACGGTGAAGAACTGTGCGCCGTGGTCCAACGTCGCCGGCCCGATGCGACGAGTGGCCAGGCGCCCTCCCGGTGAGCGGCTTCGCTCGAGGACGACGACGTCGTGCGCTGCGGCCTGCAGTAGGCCGGCCGCCATGAGGCCGGCCAGGCCTGCGCCGACGACACCAACGCGCATCAGGCCGCGGTCTGGTCGGCCGCCACCCTCGACAGGAACTCGAGCACCACACGATTGAACGTGGTTGCATGCTCAATCATCAGGCCGTGGGCCGCGCCGGAGATGACCACCAGCTCCGCGCCGGGGATGCGCTCGGCCAGCTCCTCGCTGTCGCCTCGCGGGGTGAGGATGTCCTGGTTCCCGACGACGACGAGGGTCGGGACGGCGAGTGCGCCGAGCGCGTCCGCCAGCTCCTCGGGAGCATCGAGGATGGCACGGACCTGGGAGGCGAACGCGTGCGCCGGGAGTCCCATCGCCAGGGGCCCGAACCACCCGAACGCCGGCCAGAAGCGGCGGATCGACCGGGGCGCCATCACCCAGTGTGCGGCCCGCTTGGCCATCTCGCCCATTCCGCGCTCGTTGGCGATCGAGGCCCACTCGTTGAGCAGTTCCCGCCGCCATTGGTGGTTGCGGCACGCGGTGCAGGCGAGCACCAGGGATCGGACGCGGTCAGGGTGGCGGAGGGCGATCAGCTGGGAGATGGCACCGCCCATCGAGGCCCCCATGACGTGGACGCGGTCGATCCCTGCGTCGTCGAGCACGGTGATGGCGTCATCGGCCATCGCCTCGAGGCTGTAGCGACCGAAGGGCTTGTCGCTGCGCCCCGCTCCGCGGTTGTCGATGGCGACGGTGGGGAGGTGGGGCGAGAAGCGCAGACGCTGAAGGGTCCAGCCGCTCATGTCCGTGCCCAGCCCCTGGATCATCAGCACCGGATCCCGGCCCGATCGTCCGAGCAACCGGTAGTGCAGCCGGGTGCCATCCGCAGCCCACGCGAACGCCATGTCGGGAACCTAGATGGCCCTGGTCATCCGGGCACGAGCCAGGACGGTGGGCTGGCCTCGTCGACCATGCGCTGGATGGCGGCCCGCACATCGTCCGCCAGCTCGGCGAGGGCCCACGGTCCGGGCCGACGGGGCTGTGCGATCGCCGGCCCGACCTCGAGCCGCACCCGGCGGGCCAGTGGTGGCGCAATGACCGCGACGGGCAGGATCGGTGCGCGGACGTCGAGCGCCGCGGCGAGGTACGGCGTGGGTGCCGGACCGACTCGATGACCGAAGCCGATGTGGGGCTGGCACCACACCGCCGGAAGCTCGCCCGCCCGGAGCAGGCCGGCCACTTCGTCCGGCCGGGCGATGACGCCCCCCACCCGACGCAGCGCGGGGCCGATCGGAGCGATGTCGGTGATGCCCGCGAAGCGGACGGCCCTGCCGGTGGCTCGTCCGACCGCGGCGGCCACCAGCAAGGGCGTACCGGCCAGGACGCGTCGGTTGGCGACCAGGAGCGCGGGGCCGTCGGACGGCACGTGCTGATCGCCGCCGACGGTGATGTCCCACCGCAGCACGGCCAGGCTGCGGGCGACCGCGGCCACGTCATGGTCCATGCCCCACGCATCGACCTCGTTGGTCCCGTTGACCTGGCGGCGCACGGCCGCCGCCACGTTCACGCGGCCGCCTCCGTCGGGCGGAGATGGATCACGGTGGCCCACTCGTAGAGCGCTTGGATGACCTCTCGCGTGCTCAGTCGTGGCTCCACCCCCAACGCCTGCGCCGCATAGCTTCCGTCGGCCGTCCGACCACGGTTCAGCAGCTCCTGGATGTGGGGAGGGATCGGTGCGCCGAACGCGCTGGCGACCATGCCGGCCAGCCGCCACTCCGGACCGATAAGGGGCACGGCGACGCGACGCCCCATGCGGACGGCCTGCGTGGCGGTGACGGCTCCGGGGGAGATGACGTTCACGGGCCCGTCGAGGTGGGTCGACGCCGCGGCGACGATGGCGGTGGCCGCGTCCTGGTCGTCGATCACCGAGAAGGCCGGGTCGGCCATGAGGCTCACCGGCACGGCCGGCAGGCGCAAGAGCCGTCCCAGAGGGCTGGGCACGTGGGGACCGACCACAGGGGCCAGACGCACGGCGGTGACGGGGACGCCAGCTACGGCGCCGGCCTCTCCGGCGATGCGCTCGACGTCGAGCAGCGAGCGGCCGAAGGGCGTGGTCGGATCCGGCGTCACCGACTCGTCCGGCCGGGTCGCCGCCCCTCGTCGACGCCCGTAGACACAGATGCCCGAGCGGACCGTCAGGTGGGTCAGCGAAGGGCACTCGGCCGCCGCGCCCAGGACGGCGACCGCCGCCGCCTGCGTCCAGAGCGCGGCGTCGCGGGGGTGGGCCCTCGCATCGGGCTCCCACACGGCCATATGGACGACGACCTGGGGGTCGAACTCTCGGACGATCGACACCATCTTGCGTCGATCCTTCGGCTCGACCCGGTGGAACGTGGCGCGGCGCAGCCGGCGGCGGGGTGGGTCGATGTCGAGACCGGTGATCTCGCCCACCCACGGCTCCTTCTCCAGCAGCGTGGCGACCAGCGAACCGAGCTCGCTGCCCATGCCGCTGACCAGAACGCGCCTGCCGCCGCTCACCGAGGTCACCGTAGCCGTCGCGTCACGGCGGAGCCGTGCCAACGGCTTGGAGCTCTGCCACCCAGACCGGCCGGGTGGTCGTGACCGTGACCGGGGCCATCGGACCGCCCCCGCAGCCCGGCGCGCACTGCCAGTCCACCGACCACTCGACGCCCATCGTCAGCGGATAGGTCCCGTCACCCGGGGCCACGTCGGACGAGTGCCGGTAGGTGTAGGAGCAGGTGGTGGACTGGTCGGACTCGGGTCGGCCGAAGTCGTACGCGACGCCGGGGCCATTGCAGATGACGGCCGCGTCGCCGGTCCCCGGATCCCAGGTGAGGCGTTGGGGTGTGCCGGTCGCGGTGACCGTCACGATGCCGGGGATCGATGCCTGGGCCTGGACGACCTGCCATTCGGCTGGATCGACCCACAGCCACGAGGGGAGCTGGGTGATGAACGGTGCCGAGGGCTCGCCGGTCGGGGCGCCCTGCTGGGCGAGCACGGGGAACGGGACGGCGTCGCGCGCTCGCTGCCGCAGCGCGTCGATGAGCGAAGCCGGCGGACGCCCGCCGACCGGCCACCAGACCAGCACGTCGCGGCCGGCGTTGGCGGGGCAGTGGGCGAGCGCCCAGCGGACGTCGGGGTCGTCGCCGTAGTAACGGTCGGGTGCAGGCACGGGCGGGTCGTCGTTGCCCTGGTGCGAGTACGCCATGTGCCAGGCCAACAGCCCGTGGGCCGACATCGACCGGTAGGCACAAGGGTCGTGATCCGGCCCCCGGACGACCGCCTGGTCCGGCCCCCCACCAGCCGGCCCCCGATCATGGCCCGCCTCCACAGTCAGTCCGCCAGCCCCTGAATGGGCATCGCCTTGGTGACACTTCGGAAAGCAGGTTGGAGCAGCCGCAGCCGCAGCCGCCTCGCCGACGAATGCCGAGCCCGCCACGACAACGAACGCGCCAACGACCACTCTCAAAGCTCGCACTGTTGCTCTCCCCCAGTGAACCAGTCCTCGACGAGCCAGCCAGCCACTGACCGGACGACGCGGAGTTCGGTCACGCTGGGGCGTTCCTCGTG
>DASTFY010000268.1:0-2727 GCA_035719525.1 Acidimicrobiales bacterium | reverse complement strand
GTCGTTGATCTGTGGATCCATGTCAGCTCATGCTTCGGTGGGAGGGGCGAACAACGTCGTGGCTTCGACCGCCAAGGGCCGCGAGGCGCCCGACCCAACTGCTCCGCGGTGTGCCGCGAAACTACCAGCCCCCCGGCCCGAGGGCACGCCCGGACGGTGGGAGGCCATCAGCGCGGCGGCGGTCACGCCGAGGCGCAGGGCCGCGCGCGGAGGAGGTCGTGGTAGCGCTCGAGGAGCCAACGGGCCCCGTCGTCGCTGCTGAATCGCGACTCGAAGCGTCGGCGGACCGACGCCGGTGAGGGGCGCGTCCCCGCCGCCGCGGCCTCGATGGCGGTGGCGAGCGACGCCGCGGTCGGCTCGCACAGCCACCCGACCTCGCTGTCGATCAGGTCGGCCATGGCGCCGTGGCCGGTGGCGAGCACCGGTCGACCGCGGCTGAAGGCCTCGACGACGACCATCGGCATGGCCTCGTAGCCGACGGACGGCACGACCACGACGCAGCACGCGTCCATCCGCCGGAGGACCTCGGCGCGGTCGACCGCCCCCAGGTAGGTGACCGAGGGGTCGCGAGCCGCGAGGTCCTCGATCCTCGGTCGGTCCGGGCCGTCGCCGGCGATCACCAACCGGTGGCCTACCGGCTGTGCCCGCGTCCACGCGTCCGCCAGCAGTGCCGTGCCCTTGATCGGCTCGAGTCGACCCGCACAGAGGAACCCGGACCCTGGCCGCGTCGCCGGTCCGGGATCGGGCAGGCTGTTGGGGCGGACGGCCACGCGGTCGGGGTCGACGCCCAGGTCGTCCACCAGGAAACGAGCCGTGAACTCGCTCACGGCGACGAAGAGGTCCACGCCGCGGAAGGCCGAGCGGTGCCGGGCCAGGGTCGCCGCCATGACCGCGCTCTGGGGCCGTGATCCTCGGTAGCAGCCGTGCCAGATGGCCGGCCAGGCGACGCGCCGGTCGGTGCAGTCGCGGCAGATGGCCCCGTCGCGGAAGTAGAGCCCGTTCGGGCACACGTGGCGGTAGTTGTGCACCGTCTGCACCACGACGGCACCGGCACGCTGCGCCCGTCGGATGAACGCCGGGGAGATGAGCGGGTACGGGTTGTGGAAGTGGACGACGTCGGGCCGCCAGGAGGCGAGGATCCGGTCGATCGCCCTCGTGTCGCTGTACGAGTGGATCGGCCGGATCGGCAGGGCCGCCTTCTCGAGGCTCCCGAACGAGGGGATCGCGTCGCTCTCCCGCACGTAGCTGCGGACCTCCGCCCCTTCCTCCCGGAGCGAGGACTCGTCACGCTCCACCACCTGGTTCTCGCCCGACGGCAGGGCCGAGCGGTAGCGGTTGTGGACCAGCAGGACGCGCATCAGCGGGCGGGCGCGACCTCACCGCGAGTCGTCCGGCGACGGATCTCCTGCTGGGTGGGTCTGCTCGCCGGGGCCGGGCTTCCCGCCCCGACGGCGAAGAGGAAGACCAGGAACGCCAGGCTGCCCAGCTCGAAGGTGGTGTGGGTCAGCGAGTTCACGCCGAGCGAGACGAGGAAGAGGAGCGGCACGAGCTGCATTCGTGGCCGCGCCGACCGAGCCGCGTCGACCACCGCCAGCCCGTAGGCGAATGCGAGGATCACGAGGCCCACGACCCCGGTCCCGACGAGGATCTCCGGCCAGGTCCCGTGGAGGTACGGGGTCTCGAACTGACCCAGGTTCTCGAAGACCTCGTACCGGCTCCCGGACGACAGGCCGAGGCCGGTCACCGGGGACCGGCCGACGGCCTCGATGCCCTCACTCCACCACTCCGTCCGGCTGCTGAGCGTCCCGATCTCCTCGGGCGCCTGGCCCCGGAGCCAGAGGCTGTCGGCCACGCCCGTGAAGGCGACGATGGCCAGTGCGGCGGCGGCGGTCATGCCGACGAGGGTCAGCGAGGTCCGCTTCTGGTACAGCAGGCGAACGATCACCACGACGGCGACGGCGACAAGGCCGGTCCGGTGCTGGGCGACGATGACGAACGCGGTGCCGAAGACGACGGGGAGCCAGCGCACCCGTCGGTGGCCGAGGCCGTACGCCACGCACAGCGAGCCGAGGATGCCGATGAAGTCGGCGGAGAGCTGGGGAAAGACCCCCTTCAGGCGGTCGGAGCCGTGGATCTCGCCGAAGGCTTCGTCATGGGAGCGGACGGCCCCGATGAAGGCGGTGGCCAGCAGGGCGTAGATGACGTCCATGAGGTGGCGGATGGGCACGTCCCACGTCCCGCGGAAGCTCCGGTGGCACGCCAGGAACACCGTGAAGAAGATCACCAGCTCCAGCGCGCGGAACGAGGCCAGTCCCGGGCTGACCGCGATGACGATCGGGACGACTGCGGCGCCGATGTAGGCCAGGGTGAGCACGGCCGGCCGCGGGATCCGGGGGACGCCTTCCCACCGCCTCGTCAGCACGATCGCGATCGCGGCGAGGCCGGCTGCTGCCGCGAGGCAGGCGACCCGGTAGAGCCCGGCGCTGTCGAGCGGAGTGGCCGCGAGCTCGGCCGTGCTGCGCCTGCGCAGCACGAGGGTGGAGAGCAGGACCAGGTAGATGGACGCGACGGCGTAGGACTGGGCGAGCTGTGGCCCGCCATACCGGCAGAGGAAGCGCCGGGTGAAGGGGGCGGCCGCGAGGACCGCGCCACCGGCGATCACGACCGGGTTGGCCCAGTCGTGGACCGTCAGGATGCTGGCCAGGAGGGTCGCCACCGCGGCGACGG
>DASTFY010000267.1:0-7994 GCA_035719525.1 Acidimicrobiales bacterium | reverse complement strand
GCGGAGATCGTGTCTGGTGATGCCACGACGCTGCTAGTCGCCAGGATCGACGGTCGGATCGCCGGCAGCCTGACGCTGGTTGTCTTTCGCATCCTGACGGGGGTACGGGCGTGGATCGAGGACGTCGTCGTCGACGAGTCCGCCCGGCGATCAGGAGTCGGCGCGGCACTGAACCGCGCCGCCATGGCCGAGGCCCAGCGGCGGGGGGCTCGGACGGTCGATCTCACCTCGCGCCCCACCCGTGAGGACGCCAACCGCCTCTATCGAGGCCTCGGCTTCGTCCGCCGGGACACCAACGTCTACCGCTGGGATCCGCGCTAATCGCGCTGCAGGTCCTCCGCGGCCTGGCGTACCTGCCAGTCTCGGTCGGTTCGCGCCCGCTCGAGCGCCTCGTCGACCTCAGGACCCTCGAACGGTGCCAGGGCGATCACCGCTCGACGTCGCACGGCGGCCTTGTCCCGGGTGGCGGACAGGATGGCCGGGAGACCCGACCGGCTCCCGATGGCGCCGAGGGCGGCGACGGCCGCCTCCCGCACCAAGACGTCGTCGTGGCTGCCGGCCAGCTCGCACAGACGGTCGACCACCACCTGATCGACAGCCGGACCGTGCTCGCCACAGGCGAACGCCGCCATCTCGACCACGGCTGGGTCCCCATCGGCCAGCGCTCCGAGCAGGGAGACGTCGGTGTGGCGGGACGCCAGACCCGCGGCGCGCCCGCGGACGATGCCGCTCTCGTCATGCAGAGCGGCCTCCAGTGCCGAGGCGTCCAAGGCACCCATCCGCTCCAACGCTCCGAGAGCGGTGGCCCGCACGTCCGGATCCTCGTCGAGCAGCGCCGCTCGCGCGACCTGGATGTCGCCCTGGTGCCCGGCCAGCGCAGCAAGCCGCCGGCGACCGGCGGCGCCGGTCACGACAGTCCGGCGAGCAAGGTGAGCACGGCGATCACCACGACCGCCGTGACCATCGCCAGGAGGGCCCCGAGCACGACGCTCATGACGCCGACGCCACCCAAGGCGAACACCCGCTTCCAGATCGGCGTCCGCCGGTAGAGCAGGGTGGGCTCCTCGACGACGCCGATAGCCTCGAAGGGCTGGCCGCGCCGGCGAGCGCGTGCCGCCCGTCGCTTCGGTCTGGAAGGCTTCAGGCGATCGATGAGGAGTAGGGCCACGATCGCCGCGCCGGCCAATGCCAACGCCCACGTGGTGATGAAGGTGGAAGTCGTGGAAGAGATCGCGACCAGCGAGGACACGGTGCGGGACAGCGTACTTCCGCCTCCTCTCGCGGGATGGGCGCTGCCGCCGGCCCCGCCGCGAGCCAGGCGTTGGGGCCTTCCCTTCGCCGCGCTCGGTGGGCTCCTCCTGGTGTTCGTGGCCGTGGGGACGTGGGTGCCCACGGACCGCTACGGCGTGGCTCCAGGCGACGCGCAAGCCGTGGCCCCGCGCGTGGAGCTCTCGGCCGAGACCTTCGAGTCCGACGGCAAGCTGTTGTTCGTCACCGTCAGCGTGCCCAAGCTGAGCCTGCTCGGCCGCCTCGTCGCGTCGGCCGACCCAGATGTCAGCGTGAAGACGGCACGGGAGCTCTTCGGCGATCAGACCCGCGAGGAGAACCGGGCGGAGAACCTCAAGCTGATGAGCTACTCCAAGGACATCGCGGCGTACGTCGCGTTGAAGCGCCTCGGGTACGACGTCGGGCTCACCGGTGGCGGTCCGGTCATCAAGTCCCTCTGCCTCGAATACGCCGACGCGGAGGACCCGAAGAGCGAGTGCGTGCGGGCAGCGCCGGCCGACGACGCGCTCGACCCGGGCGACGCCATCGTCGCCGTCGACGGTGAGCCCATCGTCCTCACCGAGGACGTGGCGCCGCTCCTGGCCGGCAAGGCGCCAGGCGACGCGGTGACGTTGACGATCGTCCCCGATGGGTCGGAGGAGCGCAAAGACGTGACGGTGACGCTCACGGAGTCGTCGGACGGCCGGACGATCATCGGCTTCATTCCGGTCGACGGCGCCATCCACGAGGATGTCGGCTATGTGCTGCCGGTGACCGCGTCCATCGGCTCCGACGAGATCGGTGGGCCATCGGCCGGTCTGGCGTTCACCCTCACGCTGCTCGATCAGCTGACGCCAGGGGACATCACGGGTGGGAAGAAGATCGCGGCCACCGGGTCCATCAACCTCGATGGTTCCGTAGGCAACATCGGCGGACTCCGCCAGAAGACCGTGGCCGTGAAACGCGCCGGCGCCTCGCACTTCCTCGTCCCCGCCGAGCAGGTCGAGGAGGCCGAACGGGAGGCCCAAGGCAGCTCACTCGAGGTCGTAGGCGTGCAGACGGTCGACGAGGCGATCGCGGTGCTGGCCGAGCTCGGTGGCGACGTGAGCGGCATCCCGGCCCCTCCGGCCGCGTGAACCTACGCTGAAGCCGATGTCCTCGACGACGCCACACGACCCGTCGTCGCCCGGCGCCGTAGCCGGCGCGACGTTCCCCATGGCCCGTAAGGGGTTCGATCCGGCGTCGGTACGTGACTTCCTGCGCCGGGTGTCCCAGGAGCTGGGCCGGGTGCAGCACGAACGGGATCGCCTCGAGCGAGAGCTGCACGAGGCCCGCGAAGCCGCTCGGCGGGCTGAGCCTGAGTACCTGGACGAGGCCACCGTGGCCGCCAAGCTGGGGGAGGAGGCGGCGCGGGTGCTGGCCACCGCCCATGAGGCCGCCGGGCAGATCCGAGCCCGGGCGGAAGAGACGGCGACCCGGACGTTGCGCGACGCCGACCTCGAGGCCGCTCGGATGCGAGGCGATGCCGAAGTCGAGTCGGCCCGCCGTCGTCAGGAGGCGCAGGACGCCGCCGAGGCCGAGATGGAATCGGCCAGGCTCGAAGGACGGGAGATGGTGTCGGAGGCGCGGGCGGTGCGGGAGCGGGTCTTCGGCGACCTGGCCCGGCGCCGAGACCTGGCTCGCCAGCAGATCGAGGCCCTTCACTCCGGCCGTGACCAGATCCTGGCGTCGCTCCAGCGGGCCCGAGGCGAGCTGGACGCCTCCCTCGCCGACCTCGAAGTGCACGTCACCGACGATGCCGAAGAGGACACCGAGGACATGACCGGGCTTCACGAGCTCGACACCGGTCCGACCCCGACCGTCGCGCCGACCGCGGGCCTCGTCCTCGGCGAGATGGATGTCCCGGCCGCGATCGTCGAGCGTCACGTCGCCCGCCTGGAGCCCGAGCTGGTCGAGGACGCGCCGCCGGTCGAGGACGCGCCGCCGGTCGATCGGGAGGAGCCGCCGGTCGATCGGGAGGAGCCGCCGGCGGACGAGGACGAGCACGCGTCGGTGAACGACCTGTTCGCCCGGCTGCGGCAAGCCAGCTCGGAGTCCGTCGCCCGTGACGTGCTCGAGGCCGACGATGCCCCCAGCGAAGTGGAGCCTCCGGTGCCCGCGCCGGCCCGGACCGCGGGTGACGAGGCCATCGCGCTCCGGCAGGCCGCACTGGAGCCTGTCCGCACCGCGCTCGCCCGCCAGCTCAAGCGGGTGCTGGCGGACGAACAGAACGAGGTGCTCGACCGGCTGCGCCAACGCAACGCCAGCCTCGACACCGACGACGTGCTCGGCCCGGCCAACGCGCATCCGGGTACCTACCGGGAGGCCGCCGAGGACCAGCTCTGGGTGGCAGCGACCGCCGGCGCGCACGCCCTCTCGGACCTGGAAGGCGAGGAGCTGCATGCCGCCCTCGAGGCGCGATCGGTGCTCGACCGCAGCCTCGACACCCTGGAGGCCGAGCTCGTCGTTCCCCTCCGGGCCCGGCTCACCGAGAGCCTGGAGACGGCGGGGGACGCGTCGGAGGCGACGTCGCTGGTCCGGGCCACCTACCGGGAATGGAAGGGTCGGATCGACGAGATCGGGGACGACCTCGTGCGCACCGCGTACGGCCGGGCGTCGTACGCGGTGCTAGCGCCGGGCACGCCGGTCTGCTGGGTACAGGACCCGTCCGGCCCGGGCTGTCCCGACGCCGAGGACAACGTCCTGGCCGGCGCCGTTCCCTCCGGCGAGCCCTTCCCGACCGGGCACCGCTACGCCCCGGCCTACCGCGGGTGCCGATGCCTCCTCGTGACTGACCCTGGGTAGCCTGCCGCCTCGTGCGGATCCCCTCCGACTTGCCCTCTCGCCGCCCGCCGCAGCGCCGTGAGCAACGCATCTCCAACCGCACCCGCATCGTCCTGGTCGTCCTGGCCATCCTGCTGCTGGTCCTGTTCCTGTCGGCCCGAGGGATCGCCGGCTTCTACACCGACTACCTCTGGTTCGACTCGCTCGGCAAGCGCAGCGTGTTCACGCGGGTGCTCCGGGCCAAGTTCGGGCTCGGGTTGGTGTTCACCCTGGGCTTCGCGCTCCTCTCGACGCTGAACCTCACGCTGGCCGATCGGGTCAATCCTCCACCGATGCCCGAGGGCGTGGACGAAGCCATCGTCGAGCGGTACCGCGAGATCGTGGGCCGGCGGGTGTGGGCGGTCCGCATCGGCATCTCGTTGCTGCTCGGCTTCATCGCCGGCGCGCCAGCGTCCAGCCAGTGGCAGGAGTGGCTGCTCTTCAACAATGCCGTGCGCTTCGGCGTGAAGGACCCCCAGTTCGGCCAGGACGTCAGCCTCTACGTCTTCAAGCTGCCGTTCCTGACCTTCGTGGTCGACTGGTTGTTCGCGGCCTTCGTCATCATCCTGATCGTCACCGCGGTCGCCTACTACCTCAACGGTGGGATCCGGTTGCAGGTGCAACATCGCCGGGTCAGCTCCCAGGTGAAGCTGCACATTTCCATGCTGCTGGCCGTGCTGGCCCTGCTGAAGGCCGTCGGGTACTGGCTGGCCCGCTACGAGCTCACCGCCTCCACCCGTGGCGCGGTCAAGGGAGCCACGTACACCGACGTCAATGCCCAGCTCCCCGCCCTGGAGCTCCTGGCCATCATCTCGCTGCTGGCGGCGGCTCTGCTCATCATCAACGTGTGGCAGCGAGGGTGGCGGCTCCCCGTGATCGCCGTGGGCCTGTGGGTGCTGGTGGCCATCGTGGCCGGGACCGCATATCCCGCGTTCGTCCAGCGGTTCCAGGTGCAACCAGCTGAGTCCCGCCGGGAAGAGCCCTATATCGAGCGCAACATCGAATTCACCCGCAAGGCCTACAACCTCGATGCCGTGGACAATCAGGTCTATCCCGTCGACTCGCTCGAGGGTGCGGACATCACCGAGAACCAGGACGCCATCCGCGACTCCCGCCTCGTCGATCCCGGCATCGTCACCTCGACCTTCCAGCGGCAGCAGGAGCTGGCCGGGTACTACGTGTTCCGGGACCTCGACGTCGACCGGTACGAGATCGACGGCCGCCTGCAGCAGGT
Organism: Acidimicrobiales bacterium; assembly: GCA_035719525.1. Classification (GTDB taxonomy): domain Bacteria; phylum Actinomycetota; class Acidimicrobiia; order Acidimicrobiales; family Ilumatobacteraceae; genus DASTFY01. The sequence continues at coordinate 2,632 of DASTFY010000267.1, read as the reverse complement.
GGTGCTGGCCGCCCGGGAGCTGAACCGGGCCGACATCCCGGTGACCACCTGGGAGGGCAAGCACCTGGCTTACACCCATGGCTACGGCGTGGCCGTGGCGCCGGCCAGCCAGGTGCGCGGGGACGGGAGCCCCAACTACCTCGACACGTCGGGCAACGGCAGCGGTCCGCTGCTCACCGAGCCAGCGGTGTACTTCGGCGAGGGCCTCGACAGCTACGCCGTCGTGGCCACCGAACGAGGGGAGATCTCCCCCGACGACCAGACCACCAGTTACACGGGGCAGGGCGGCGTCAAGATGAGCTCCGGCCTGCGGCGGGCGGCGTTCGCCTTACGGTTCGGCGAGTACAACCTGCTCGGCTCGGGACTGATCAACAAGGACAGCCGCATCCTCTACGTGCGCGACGTCCGAGAGCGGGTGCAGATGCTGGCGCCCTTCCTGGACTTCGACGCCGATCCGTATCCGGTCATCACGAACGGGAAGCTGGTGTGGGTGCTGGACGGCTACACGACGAGCTCGCGCTACCCGTACTCCGAGAACGCGGAGAACGACGAGCTGGCGCCCGACAGCGGCCTGCGCCACACCTACAACTACGTCCGCAACTCGGTGAAGGCCACCGTCGACGCCTACGAGGGCACGGTCACCTTCTACATCGTCGACTCCACCGACCCGGTGATCAACGCCTGGGCCAAGGCCTTCCCTGACCTGTTCAACTCGGGTGAGGAGGTCCCCGCCGAGATCGCTGCTCACTTCCGCTACCCCGAGGACCTGTTCCGGGTGCAGACGAACATGTACGGGCAGTACCACGTCGACGACCCGAACCAGTTCTTCCAGCGGGACCAGATCTGGAGCGTCGCCCAGGAGCCGCCCCAGACCGTCGACCCGGGTGCGGCCCAAGTGACGACGTCCAGCACGGCCAACGGCATCACCACCACCAGCACCCGCTCGGCCCGCTTCAACCCGTATTACACCATGCTCCACGTGCCCGGGGAGGAGGCGGCGCAGTTCTCCCTCGTCCGGCCGTTCGTGCCCTTCTCGGAGAACGACGAGCGCAAGAACCTGATCGCGCTGATGGCGGTCTCGAGCGATCCGGCGACGTACGGCCAGTTCCGGGCGCTCACCATGTCGTCCCCCGAGCAGATCGACGGGCCCGCCATCATCGATTCTGAGATCAAGCGGAAGTACGCGGCCGACTTCACGTTGGAGAGCCAGACCGGCTCGAAGGTGCGCCTCGGCACGCTGCAGGCGCTCCCCATCGGCGGCTCGGTGCTGTGGGTGCGCCCGTGGTACGTGCAAGCGGAACAGACCCCCATCCCGCAGCTCAGCTATGTGACGGTCGCGTTCGGCGACGAGGTTTTCAGGGCCCGGACGTTGGAAGGAGCGGTCAAGTTGGCCTTTCCCGACTCGACCGTGGACTTCAGCTCGACGGTGGGCCCGCTGGCCCCCATCGCGCCGGGTACCGATACGGGCGAGGGCACGGGTACCGACGGGTCCGGGTCGGGTTCCGGCTCGGAGTCTGATGGAGGATCGTCGACCACGACGCCGGGCGAACCGCAGACGGTCGAGGAGCTGCTGACGGAGGCCAACCGCCTCTACGAGGAGGCCCGCGCCGCGCTGAAGGAGGAGGACCTGGCCACCTACCAGGCCAAGGTCCAGCAGGCCTTCGAGCTGGTGACACGGGCCGAGACACTCGCCCTCGGCGGCTCGGTGGCCCCTGCCGGCACGTCGGACACCTCGGCCCCCGACACCACCGCCAGCACCTGACCCCTCCGGCCGCCACGTCGAGCGTTCCCTTCGAGCCCGATCACGCAACGGTTCCAGGCGAGAGTCTCGCCAGGTGTCAGGTCGTCGATCGGCGGGAGCGCCCGACCAGGTCGGCCAGGTCGGCCAGGTCCTGACGGAAGGCGATCTGGTGGCGGGCCAACTCGTTGGCGATCCGCACCTGGTTGGCCCGCAGCTCCTCGATCAGTTTGGTCCGGCTGTCATCCGTCCCCTCCACGGTGGTGGCTGCAGCCGCCAGTTCCTCGAGGCGCTGCTCCTGCGCCGCGAGCTGGCTGGCCACCCGCTGGTGACCATCGTCGAGCTCGTGGCTCATCTCGAGGAGTTGGTTGCTGAACTGGGCCGTGAGCTCTTCCAAGCGCAGGCTGAGCCGCTCGTGATCGCCGAGCTGGCGGGCGTCGAGGCCGTCCACGCGCTCGGACAGGCTCCGGACCAGGTCGTGGACTTCGATGAGCGACGTGCCTGGCTGCGGCGGAGCGAACGGCCCGTTCGCGCTCGGCGCCATTGGAGCCCCCGGCGGTGGCGGCGGGCCCGCCTTGGCCGTCAGCGTCTCGACTTGGCGCTGCAGCTCGGCGATCGACTCCGTGGTGCGACGGCGGAAGCTCATGGGCGAGGAAGGGTTGCCACCTGCACAACCCGGCGATACGGTACTCACTCCAACTCGCCGCGGGGTGGAGCAGTCAGGTAGCTCGTCGGGCTCATAACCCGAAGGTCGTAGGTTCAAATCCTACCCCCGCCACCAATAGCACCTGCTCAGGGGCCCTTTCTGTTTCAACAGGAAGGGCCTCTTCCTATCTCGATGTACCAAGGATGTACCACGCCGATGGGACACTTCCTTCGGCCGTGGTGCGAGAG
>DASTFY010000266.1:0-6227 GCA_035719525.1 Acidimicrobiales bacterium | reverse complement strand
GCCAGCGCACCGGCGGCGTCGTCGACCCGGCGGTGCCGCGCGCAGGGCACCCCGGCCTGCTCGAACACGGTCTTCATCTGGGCCTTGTCCCGGAAATTCGTGGCCACCTCGGCCCCGAGGCCGTCCTCGCCGAGCTCCTCGCGCACCACCGCCAGGGGCACCTGGAGGTTCTCCAGGATGGCGACGAGGCGGTCGACGCCCCCCAGTGGCCCGGCCAGCGCCCGCACGCCGGCGGCCAGCTCGGCCGGGTCGAGGCAGTCACCGATCCGGTAGTGGCCGGCCAGCCGAGCCCGTACGGCGGGGGGGAAGCGGTCGACCGGATCGCTGCTCAGCAGGCCGACGGCTGCTTCGTCGCCGCCGGTCAGCCCGGCGACAGCGCTGACGAACCGGGAGGTGGCATCGAGCGCGTAGGGCGCGACGAACACCAGCCGGCGCATGGGTGCTGGACGGTACCACCACCATTGCGTCGGGCGCGACGGCGCTCCGTTACGGTCGCGCCCACGAGGTGGCCCCATGAACGTCGTGTTCGTCGAACCCAGCTTCCCCGACAACCAGAAGCAGTTCCCGCAGGCGCTGAGTGCTGTCGGAGCCACGGTGATCGGCATCGGCGAGCGCCCGAAGGACTGGCTGGACGGCGACCTCCGGCAGCTGCTCAGCCACTACGAACAGGTCGACTCGGTCGTCGACGAGGGACGGATGATCGACGCCGTCCGCTGGGTCCAGCAGCGGATCCCCGTGCACGCGCTGGAGGCGACGGTCGAGGCCCACGTGATGACCGCCGCCAGGGTCAGGGAGGCCTGCGGCATACCGGGGACATCGGTGCACACGACGTACCTCTGCCGGGACAAGCCCGCCATGAAGGAAGCACTGCGCGCGGCCGGCATCCCGTGCGCCCAGTCGACCGGGGCGTCGAGCGGGGGCGAGGTCCGCGCGTTCGCGCAGCAGGTCGGCTACCCGCTGATCATCAAGCCACCGGAGGGCGCCGGCGCCTCGGGCACCCACCGGGTCGATGACCCTGACGAACTCGACGAGGCCATCGCCCGCAGCCACGTCGATCACGGCGTGACGGTCGCCGTGGAGGAGTTCGTGGACGGCCACGAGGGCTTCTACGACACCATCACCATCGACGGGGAGGTGGCGCATGAGTTCATCACCCACTACTACCCCAACGTGCTCGAGGCGATGCGCACCCGCTGGATCTCACCACAGTTCGTGTCCACCAACCGGATGGACGCGCCCGGCTACGACGAGCTGAAGGCGATGGGCCGGGCGGTGGTAAAGGCGCTCGGGATCAGCACGTCCGCCACCCACATGGAATGGTTCGCCGGGCCGAAGGGCCTCATGTTCTCCGAGATCGGCTGCCGTCCTCCCGGCGTGCGCGCCTGGGATCTGTACTCGGCAGGGAACGACATCGATATCTACCGGGAGTGGGCAATGGCCGTGGTGCACGGACAGCGGTCACAGGTTCCGTCCCGCCGGTTCGCGGCCGGGATGATCGCGTTGCGACCCGACCAGGACGGTCACATCTCGGGCTACGAGGGTTTGGATGCCCTGCAGGAGCGGTACGGCTCGTGGGTCATGGACGCCCACCTACCCTCCGTGGGCACGCCGACGCAGCCTGTAGAGGCGGGGTACATGGCCAACGCCTGGATACGCCTGCGCCACCCCGATTACGACGAGCTGCGCCATATGCTGGACGACGTGGGGCGGACCATGCAGGTACGAGCGGCGTAACGATGCCCGAATCCGATCGGAACCAGCTCGCATGACCGCGCCCGTGCCCAACTCGGTTCGCACGCTCGCCGCCCAGGGTGCCCTGACGGCCGCCGCGCTCGAGGACCTCATCCGGGACCGCGCGCTGCCACTGGTGGAGCCGGACTCCTGCGCCTTCGTCCATCGTGGTGCGGCGGACGCCGTGGCGCTGTGCCACTTCGGCGTGGGCCTGCCGACCGACCTGTCCTTCCGGCGACTCGACGGCTCGGACCTCTGGTACCTGGTGCTCGACCTCCCGCGGGGCGCCCGGCTCGAGTACAAGCTGGAGGTCACGATCGGTGGCCGGACCAGCATGGTCGAGGACGCCCTCAACCCGAAACGGGCCACCAACCCGTACGGGGCCAACTCCGTTTGCGAGGCGTTCGGCTACCAGATGCCCGAGTGGGCTCGGCACGATCCCGACGCCCCTCCCGGCTCTCTGCGGGAAGCCTCGATGAAGAGCCTGTCCCTCAGCCGCATGACCGACGTGACGCTCTACCTTCCAGCGGGCTTCGGTACCGGCCAGCGCCATCAGCTCCTGGTGGTCCACGACGGGGGCGACTACCTGCACTACGCCGCCATCGGCGAGGTCTTGGACAACCTCATCCACCGTGGCGTGATCCCCCCCGTGGTGGCGGCACTCACGCATCCCGAGAACCGGCTCGTGGAATACGCGGACGATCCCCGCCATGCGGCGTTCCTCGCCGAGGAGCTGGTCCCATCGCTCGAGGCCAAGTTGCCCTTGGTCGGCGAGCCGATGGGCCGGTGCCTCATGGGCGCCAGCTTCGGCGCGGTGGCGTCGCTGTCGAGCGCAGCCCGCTACCCGGGCTACTTCGGTCGCCTGCTCCTCCAGTCGGGCTCCTTCGCCCGCACGCACGGGCCTTGCCCTCGGCGCCAGGGCGCGCTGTGGCACCCGGCGCAGGCCTTCGTCGACCGCTTCACCTCCTCGCCTTCGAAGGTGAGCGAGCGCGTCTTCGTGAGCGCCGGGCGATACGAGTCGCTGATCTGCGAGAACCGGGCGTTCCTGCCGTCGCTCAAGGGCACCGGCATGGACGTGCGCTTCGTCGAGACGCTCGACGGCCACAACTGGGAGAGCTGGCGCGACCAGCTCGGCACGGCCCTGCCCTCCTCCCTGGCGACCTGACCTCGTTCGACTCACACGCTGGTACGTTGCCGGCGATGGGGGAGGTCACCCGACGAATCGGTCTGTCGCTCGGAGCCGACCTGTGCTGGCCGATCTGCTACGAGGAGCTGCTCAACCGGCTCGACCTGGCCCTGCCCGTCGGCGACGACGTCGTTCGCTTCGAGTGCGACCGGGTGACCATCGAGCCCTTCGACCTACGCCAGCCCTGCCGGTACGACCTGGTGGTCGACCGGCTCACGCACTGGTACTCGACCAGCCGGGAGTGGATCAAGAAGGCCGTGATCATGGACGGCCTCTACGTGTTCAACAACCCGTGGGCCATCCAATCGATGGAGAAGCACACGTCCTACGCGGCGATGATGCGGCTCGGCCTCCCCATCCCTGTCACTTGGATGGTGCCACCGAAGACCTACGAGCCGAAGCCGGACCTCGAGATCACGCTCCAGCGCTACGCCCGCATGTTCGACCTGGGCCGCGTGGGCGCCGCCGTCGGCTACCCGATGTTCGTCAAGCCCTACGACGGGGGCGGGTGGGCCGGGGTGAGCCGGGTCGACGACGAGGACGCGCTGCGGCGCACCTACGACGAGAGCGGGACATACCTGTTGCACCTGCAACGAGCGGTCGAGCCGCACGACCTCTTTGTGCGCTGCATCGGTTTCGGGCCGCAGACCCGCCTGGTGCGCTACGACCCCGGGGCGCCCCTGCACGACCGCTACACGATGGACGACGGCGGAGTGGAAGGGGAGGAGCGCGAGGTCCTGATCGACACCACGCTCACCATCAACACCTTCTTCGGTTGGGAGTTCAACTCCTGCGAGGCCCTCCGCCAGCACGGGACCTGGCACCCGATCGACTTCGCCAACGCCTGCCCGGATTCCCAGGTCACCTCGCTGCACTACCACTTCCCGTGGCTCGTGGCGGCCAACCTCCGGTGGTCCATCTTCTGCGCGGCCACGAGGCGACGGATGCCCGTGAACCTCGACTGGGAACCGTACTTCGAGATCGCCGACTCAGACCGACCGATGCGGGAGAAGCTGGCGGCGTACGCGGCCATCGCCCGCGCCCGCCTCCAGGTCGACGAGTTCGAGACCTTCTGTGCCGAGCACCTGGCCCACCTCGACGGCGTGGTCTGGTCGTTCTTCGGGACCGAGATCGCCCGCGATGCCGTCCGGCAGAAGGTGGGCGCGCTGTTCCCGGCCCACGAGGTCGAGCAGTTCACCGATCTGTTCTGGGAGCGGATCCAACGCTGGCGCGACGACAACGCTCCTGTCGATCGGTGAGCCGATGACCAAGCTGGCCACGCAGTGGTACTCCTCCCGTCTGGAGCGCGACATCGACGTCGCGCGCTGGGGACACTTCGGCACGCCGGTGGTGGTCTTCCCGACCGCGGGGGGCGACTCCGAGGAGATCGAGCGCTTCCACGTCGTCGACGCCTGCGGTGAGCTCCTCGAGGCGGGGCGGGTCAAGCTGTACTCCTGTGACAGCGTCAACGGGCGGGTGCTGCTCACGGATGAGGGAAGCGTGGGCCACCAGGCCTGGATCCTTCGCCAGTTCCTCGAGTTCATCCGCCACGAGCTGGTCCCGGCGATCCGCAGTGACTGCGAGAACAGCGAGATCGAGATCGTCGCGTCCGGACCGTCCATCGGCGCGTACAGCGCACTGGCCTGTGTCTGCCGCTTCCCCGACGTGTTCCGCCTCGCCATCTGCATGAGCGGCACCTACGATCTGCGCCGGTTCTACGACGGCCCGGTCGGCGACGACTTCCTGTGGGCGTCGCCGGTGCACTTCCTGCCCGGGATCGGTGGTGCCCACCTGGACCTGCTGCGGCAGCGCTTCGTCGTCCTGGCGTCCGGCCAGGGTCCCAACGAGGACGTCGGGGAGTCCTGGGCCGCGGCGCACGCGCTCGGTCAGATGGAGGTGCCCAACCGGGTCGACCTCTGGGGGCCGGAGTGGCCGCACGACTGGCAGACCTGGCGCGCGATGCTTCCCGAGTATCTCGACGACCTGATCTGATGGTGACCTGAAGGGAGGAAGCAGCGCGATGGGCGTCCAGACGGCCGGAGCCATCGAGCAGCGGCGGCAGGCCACCCGCTGGATGCTGCGCGACCTCCAGGCGCTCGAGGCCATGCTGGCCGATGGCCTGTTCGAGACCGACATCCGGCGCATCGGCGCGGAGCAGGAGATGTTCCTGGCCGACCGGTCCTGGCGACCCATGCCGGCGGCGCTCGAGGTGCTGGCGGCCATCGACGATCCCCACTTCACGACCGAGGTCGGGGCGTTCAACCTGGAGGCCAACCTCGATCCGCTGGTCTTCAGCGGCGACTGCCTGCGCCTGATCGAGGTCCAGCTCGACCAGCTCCTCGGCCTCGCCCGCAGCCGCGCCGCCGCCGAAGGCGTGCAGGTCGTGCTCACGGGGATCCTCCCCACCATCCGCAAGGGCGACCTCGGCCTCGGCAACATGGTCCAGAATCCCCGCTACCTGGCGCTCAACCAGGCGCTCATGGCGCTGCGGGGCGAGGACTACGAGCTGCACATCAAGGGCACCGACGAGCTGCGGGTGCGCCAGGACTCGGTGATGGCCGAGGCCTGCAACGCCAGCTTCCAGATCCACCTGCAGGTGACGCCGGCCGAGTTCGCCCACCGCTACAACATCGCCCAGGTGCTGGCCGGCCCGGTGCTGGCCTGCGCCACGAACTCGCCGCTGCTGTTCGGGAAGCGGCTCTGGTCCGAGACTCGCATCGCGCTCTTCGAGCAGGCCGTGGACAGCCGGCGACCGGGTCACCACCTGCGGGAGCGCAGCGGGAGGGTCAGCTTCGGCACCGGCTGGGTGAAGGAGTCGGTGGCCGAGCTCTTCCGGGAGGACATCTCCCGCTTCCGTCCCCTGCTGGCGCCCGACGAGTACGAGGATCCCTTCGAGGCACTGGCGGGCGACCGCATCCCCAACCTGGCGGCCCTGCGGCTCCACACCGGCACCGTCTGGAGGTGGAACCGCGCCTGCTACGGCATCACCGCGCCCGATCCGGAAGCGGGCCGACCGGCGCGACCCCACCTCCGCATCGAGAACCGGGTGCTGCCGTCCGGCCCGAGTGTGGTGGACGAGGTGGCCAACATGGCCCTGTGGCTGGGCTTGATGCAGGCGATGGCCAACCGACAGATCGACGTGAGCCGCCAGATGGACTTCGAGCAGGCCCGGGGCAACTTCGTGGCTGCCGCCCGTCAGGGCCTCGCCGCCCATCTCACGTGGATCGACGGTGTCGACCACGACGCGGCGTCCCTCGCCCTGCGCCACCTGTTGCCGATGGCAGCCGAGGGGCTGGAGGACGCGGGCATC
>DASTFY010000265.1:0-5506 GCA_035719525.1 Acidimicrobiales bacterium | reverse complement strand
TTCCTCGACGGCACGGCCGCTGAGACGATGGAGGCGCTGGCGGCCGATCCTCGCGGCCTTCTGGTGCAGACCGACCTGGCCGACAACCTCTCCGTGGAGACCGGTGACGACGTCCGGGTCGTCCTGGCGCGGGGCACCGAACAGCAAACCGTGGAGGACTTCCACGTCGTCGGACGCTTCGACGAGATGCCCGGCTTCCCGGACGGCGTCACCCTGGTGGCGGGTCTCGACGCCTACACGAGGGCCACCGGGCTCGACCAGGCCGACTTCTTCCTGGCCCGCGCGGACGCGGCGGACGACACCGGCCTGGAGGCGGCCGTGGCGGCCCTGCAGGACGGCCCCGGTCGGAACGACCCGCTGGTGATCGAGACGACGCAGACGGCGCTCGACAAGGACCAGTCGAGCCTCGTCGCGCTCGACATCAACGGTCTCGTCGAGCTGAACGCAGTCGCCATGCTGCTGATGAGCGTGGCCTGCGTCGCCATCTTCGTCTTCGGCTTGTTGATGGCCCGGCGACGGGAGTACGTGATGCTCCGGGCGGTGGGGATGGCCGAGCGCCGGCTGTTGGCTCTGGTGCTGGGGGAAACGGCGATCGTGGCCGTCGGCGGGCTGCTGGTCGGCACAGTCGTCGGGTTGGCCATGGCCCAGGTGTTCGTCCGCGTGCTGCGCCCGTTGTTCGTGCTCGACCCGCAGGTGACGCTGGAGCCTGGCCGCCTGATGGTCCTTCTGGTGATCCCGCTGGTGGCGACCGTGGTGTCGGGGCTGGCCGCCACAGCCATGCTCCGGCGGATGCGACCGACCGAGCTCCTGCGGGAATCGTAGAACCTTCAGGGGCTCTCCGGCCCGTCCTCCCAGCCCCGCATCGGTTCGGTGAAGGTGATGAAGTAGCCGTTGGGGTCGGTCAAGGTCAGCTCTCGGGCGCCCCACAGGCGTTCCTCTACGCCCCACTCGCAGTGGACGGTGTCCTTGATGGCGTCATAGACGCCCTGGACGCTGGCCGGGTGCACATAGAGGCATCCGGTGAGGGCAGGAGGTCCTGACCACGGCGTCTCGCCGCCCAGGAACTGGACCACCAGCCCGTCACGGGCCAGCTCGGCCCAGATCGGCTCGGTCTCCGGGTGCGTTCCAGTGAGCTCGAACCCGATCTGCTGATACCACTCGATCGTGGCCGGCAGGTCGAGCGTCTTCAGGGCAGCGGCGACCCGGGGTGCATCCACGGCCCAACCCTAGGTGACGACAGAGCCAGCGGGCCTCTGACGCGTCGGGTGATCTCCGGGTGCGAAGTGGACCGCCACAGCATTACGGTCGAGCCGTGACGCGTGGTGGGGGCTTCGATGCAGCGCCCTGAACCTCCCCCTCCGACGGCCGGCGCGGGCGAGCATCGCCCGCCGGTGGGCACCCGCCGGTGGGTTCTCGGGATCGGGGTCCTCGCCCTGGTTGTCCTGGTAGTGGCGGTGGTTCGGCGGCCGTCGTCTCCGGACACCTCGTCAGCCGAGGAGATCGAAGGCATCGTGAGCGCGGCGGTCGGGGAGGAGATCGAGAAGGCCGCCTCCGGTCCTCCGGACGCGGCGAAGGTGTACGACGCCATCCTCCCGTCCCTCGTCGTGATCCGCGCCGAGCGGGCCGGCCACGACGACCGGGGCCTGGGCACCGGCGTCGTGGTCAACGACGAGGGCGCGATCCTCACCGCTCGCCACGTGGTGGCCGGTGCCGGCACGCTGACGGTGACCTTCTCCGACGGCACCGAAGCGCGGGCGCAGATCGTGTCAGAGCAGTCGGAGAACGACATCGCCGTGCTGATGGCTGAGCGGCCGCCGGAGGTGATCGTGCCCGCGGTTCTGGGAGGGGGCGTCCGCGTCGGTGACGCGGGGTTCGCCGTCGGGCATCCGCTGGGCCTGATCGGGTCGCTCAGCGCGGGCGTCGTGTCGGGGCTCGACAGATCGGTGCCGCAGGATGACGGGCCGCCCCTGAGGGGCTTGATCCAGTTCGACGCCGCGGTCAACCCGGGCAACTCGGGTGGACCGCTGCTCAACCGCAACGGGCAGGTGATCGGGATCGTGACCTCGTTGGCCAATCCATCCCAGCAGGGCTTCTTCGTCGGAGTCGGTTTCGCCGTTCCCATCGGCGTGGCCACGGGTGGCGCGGGAGGTCCGGCACTGTGACCGACAGCTCGCCGTCGTTCGTCACTCCTGCTATGGCCAGTCCTCTGCCGATGGAGCACGTCGTCTACGAGATCAAGAAGTTCATCGTCGGCCAGGACGGACTGCTGGAGCGACTGATCGTCGCCCTGCTGGCGCGAGGCCACATCCTCGTCGAAGGGGTGCCGGGCCTGGCCAAGACGATGGCCATCAAGACGCTGGCCCAGTCGATCGGCGGCCAGTTCCAGCGCATCCAGTTCACGCCGGACCTGGTGCCTGCCGACCTCGTCGGCACCCGGATCTACAACCAGCGCCTGGGCGAGTTCCAGACCTCGCTCGGCCCGGTGCACACCAACCTCCTGCTGGCCGACGAGATCAACCGGGCCCCGGCGAAGGTCCAGAGCGCGCTGCTCGAGGTGATGCAGGAACGCCAGGTCACCATCGGCCGCGAGACCATCGACGTGCCCGAGCCGTTCCTGGTGATGGCGACGCAGAACCCGATCGAGTCCGAGGGGACCTATCCCCTACCCGAGGCGCAACTCGACCGCTTCATGCTGAAGGTGCTGGTCGGGTACCCGACCACCACCGAGGAGTTCGTCATCGTCGAGCGGATGACCGGCACCCTGGAGCCGACGAAGACCGTCATCGACACGACGCAGCTCCTGACCCTCCAGCGGTCGGCCGACTCGGTGTACGTCGATCCCGCACTGATCGAGTACGCCGTGAGGGTCGTGGCGACCACCCGCGAGCCCACCTCGGTCGGGCGGGGAGATCTCGCGGGCTATGTCACCTTCGGCGCCAGCCCGAGGGCGTCGATCAACATGATCCGCGCCGCCAAGGCAATGGCCTACGTGCGCGGCCGCACCTACGCGTTGCCCGTGGATGTGCGGGACCTCGCGCTCGACGTGCTGCGGCACCGCATCGTGCTCTCCTACGAGGCCCTGGCCGACAACGTGAGCGCCGACGACGTCCTCACGAGCGTGCTCGACGCCATCCCCCTGCCCGAGGTCCCCCTCCATGAGCGCCACCCCCGGCTCGAGCACCGCGACGCCTGAGCGCATCCTGCGCCGGCTCGAGTGGCGGGTGATCCGCCGCCTCGACGGCCAGCTCCAGGGTGACTATCGCACGGTGTTCCGCGGCGTCGGGATCGACTTCGCCGACCTGCGCGAGTACGAGCCCGGCGACGACGTGCGCCACATCGACTGGAACGTGACGGCGCGCATGGACAGCCCGTACCTCCGGACCTTCATGGAGGATCGGGAGCTGACGGCCTGGCTCCTCCTCGACCGCTCGCCGTCGATGGACTTCGGCCCCACGGACCGCTCCAAGGAGCTGGTGCTGATCGAGCTGGCGGTCACGCTGGCGCGGCTCCTGTCGCGGGGCGGCAACCGGGTCGGGGCCATCCTCTACAACAACGCGGTCGAGCGGGTGATCCCACCGCGCAGTGGTCGCAACCAGGTGCTCCGGCTCACCCGCCACCTGCTGCAACCCGCAGTTCCCACGGGCACCGCCACCGACCTGAGCGGCCTCTTTGCCGCGGCGGCCAACGCGATCAAGCGCCGCTCAGTCGTCGTGGTCCTGTCCGACTTCATCAGCGCGCCCGGCTGGGAACCGCCATTGGCCCGCCTGGGCGAACGGAACGACGTGGTGACGATCCGCGTGTCCGATCCCCGCGAGCTCGAGCTGCCCGACGCCGGTCTCATCGTCGTCGAAGATGCCGAGACCGGGGACCTGCTGTCGGTCGACACCAGCGATCCCGAGTTCCGCCGCCGCTACCACGCGGCCACCGAGGCCCGGCGAGCAGACCTCGAGACGTCGGCCCGGCAAGCCGCCGTCCAGATCCACGAGGTGTCGACCCAGGACGACCTCGTCCGGGCGCTGCTGCGCATCGTCGAGCTTCGACGGAGGCGGCGACGCTGATGTCGTTCATCTGGCCCGGCATGCTGGCGCTGCTGCTCGCCGCCCCCTTGCTGGTGGCTGCCTATCTGGCCCTGGTGCGCCGCCGAGCACAGCGCGCCGCCGCCCTGGCCGAGCAGGGTTTCGTCCCCACGACTTCAGCCCGCCGCCGTCGTCGTCTCCTTCACGTGCCCTTCGCCTTCTTCCTGATCGGCCTCGTCCTGCTGCTCGTCGCGTTCGCCCGCCCGGAGATGGCGTTGAGCCTGCCCAGGCAGGAGGGCACCGTCATCCTCACCTTCGACGTGTCGAACAGCATGCGCGCCGAGGATCTCCAGCCCACCCGCATCGACGCCGCCAAGGCGGCGGCCCGAACCTTCGTGGAGGCGCAGCCCGAAACCATCGAGATCGGCGTCGTCGCCTTCAGCGACGGAGGCCTCGTGATCCAGCAGCCCACGAGCGTCCGCAGCGAGGTGCTGGGAGCGATCGAGCGGCTGGCTCCGCTCGGTGCCACGTCGTTGGGCCACGGCATCTTCACCTCGCTCAACGCCATCGCCGGCGAGCCCATCACCCTCGACCCGGCCGCGCTCGAAGCGGACGTCGAGAACCTGGACATCGGCTACTTCGGATCGGCCGTGGTCGTGCTGCTGTCCGACGGCGAGAACACGTCGAACCCCGACCCGATGGTGGTGGCGGAGCTCGCCGCGGTGGCGGGGGTGAATGTCTACCCGATCGGGATCGGGAGCACCGAGGGGACGGTGCTGGAGATCGACGGCTTCAGCGTGGCGACCAGGCTGGACGAGGACCTGCTCAACGGGATCGCCACCGTCACCGGTGGCACCTACTTCCACGCTGAAGACGCCGAGTCCTTGAGGGAGATCTACGACACGATCGACCTGAAGCTGACCTCCGAGGCCGAAAAGACCGAGGTAACCGGCGCCGTCACCGGCATCAGCGTGCTGCTGCTGGTCGTCGGAGGCGTGCTGTCGCTCCTCTGGTTCGGGAGGCTGGTCTAGCGATGACCTTCTCCGCGCCGCGGGCTCTCCTGCTCCTTCTGGTCGTGCCCGTGGTGCTGGGCCTGTACCTGTGGCAGCTGCGCCGGCGCCGCGCGCAGGCGGTGACCTTCTCGAGCGTCGCCCTCATCCGCGCCGCTCTCCCCCGCCGGTCCCGCTGGCGGCGTCACGTGCCCGTCGCGCTGTTCCTCGCCACCATCGCCGTGCTAGCCATCGCCACCGCCCGTCCCCACGTCGCCGTGGAGGTGGCCCGAGGGCGCACGTCGATCATCCTGGCGCTGGACGTCTCCCGCTCGATGTGCGCCACCGACATCAAGCCGAACCGGTTGGCCGTCGCCCAGGATGCCGCCCGCGCGTTCGTGGAAGGGCAGGTGGAGGGCACGCGCATGGGCATCGTCGCGTTCACCGGATTCGCGGAGTTGGTGTTGGCACCGACCACCGACAAGTCGAAGTTGATCCAGG
>DASTFY010000264.1:0-2787 GCA_035719525.1 Acidimicrobiales bacterium | reverse complement strand
GCGGAGCACCGTGCCGGTGCGCTCTCGGCCATCGGGTTGTCCAAGGTGTACGGCGATCGTCCGGCGCTGGCTGCGCTCGACCTCCATGTGCCGTACGGCGAGTCGCTGGCGCTGGTCGGGCACAACGGGTCCGGTAAGACCACCTTCCTGCGCCTGGCTGCCGGGCTGCTCGACGCCAGCGACGGCAGCGTGCTCATCGATGGTCACCCGGCCGGCTCCCTGCCCGCCCGGGCCGCCCTCGCCTATCTCTCCGACGCTCCGACGTTCTACGAGGACCTGTCGGTGTGGGAGCACCTCGAGTACGTAGCCCGTCTCCACGGCCACGACGACTGGGAACAGGACGCCGCTGACCTACTCGATCACCTCGGGCTGTACGACCGGGCCGACGACCTGCCGACCAGCTTCAGCCGCGGCCTGCGCCAGAAGGCCTCGATCGCCATGGCGTTCATCCGTCCCTTCGACCTGCTGCTGGTGGACGAACCCTTCGTCGGCCTCGACGCCGGCGGCAAGGCGGCCTTGACAGAGTTGCTGGCCGAATCGCACGGGGCCGGCCACACGCTGCTCGTGGCCACCCATGAGCTGTCCTACCTCGACACGGTCAGCCGCTGCGTGGCGCTGCGCGACGGGGAGCTGCTCTACGACGGCACGTCGAGGGGCATCGACGTGCTGGCCCTCGTCTCCTAGGAGTGGCCGGCCCGCGGCAGCCAGCCGGGCCGCCGGGCCTCGACCGGCGCGATGCGCGACGGCGCGCGCCCGCGAGGACTACTGTGCCGCCTCATGTTCGAGTACAGCTCGGTGAGCGCGTCTTCCTACGATCCCGCGGCCCTCGTGGCCAAGCTGAACGAGGCGGCGGCCGACGGCTGGGATGTCGTCAGCATCGTGCCGACCGGCGGCGACGTCTCGGCGTTCCTCCGCCGCGAAGGCAGTACGTCCGAGGACGAGATCGCCGCCGAGGACGGCATGGTCGCTGCAGTGCTGGCCGAAGAAGCCGTGCTCGACGAGGAGCTGGCCGAGGAAGCGGCGGTGCTCGACGAGGAGCTGGCCGAAGAAGCCGTTCTGGACGAGGAGCTGGCGGACGATGCGGCCGCGCAGGAGTGGTCGGCCGGCGACACCGCGGCCCTGGCCGTCCTGGCCGACGGAGAAGCCGGAGCGTCCACCGACACCGAGACCACCGCGGCCGAGGTGGTCGAAACGGTAGAGGTGACGGAGGTGCCCCAGGCCGAGGAGACCGCCGAGGAGGCCGCGATCGAGGAACCGGCCGGGTGGGCCGTCGCTCCCGAATCCCCCGCCGACACCGCTAAGGACACGGCCGACGAGATCCCCGTCGTGGCCGCCGCGGCGGTGATCGAGCCGGTGGCCGAGCCGGTGCCCGTGGAGACGGAACCCGTGGCCGAGCCTTCCCCGGCTCCGGCTCCCGAGCCCGCTCCGGTCCCGCCGCCCGAGCCCACGCCGGCCGTCAGCACGCCAGCGGGCTGGTACCCCGATCCGTCCACGCGCTACGAGCTGCGCTACTGGGACGGCACGCAGTGGACCGAGCACGTGGCCCGGCAGGGCCAGCAGTTCACTGACCCGCCCGTCCGCTGAGGACGGCGCGATGCGCGCCACTTCCATCGGCCACGCCGGGATCCTCATCGAGACCGCGCACGGCACGATCGTCTGTGATCCCTGGTTCGTCCCGGCGTTCTTCGGCTCCTGGTTCGTGTTCCCACGCAATGACCGGCTCCCGGAGGACGTCCAGGCGAAGCTCGAACGCCCTGACTACTTGTACATCTCCCATCTGCACGCCGACCACCTGGACGTCGCCTTTCTCCGCGAGCACATCCAGCGGAAGGCCACCGTCCTGCTGCCCGCCTTCCCTACCGATGAGCTCGAGCGCGCTCTCCGCGCTCTTGGTTTCGAGCATTTCGTGCACACCCGCCACGGTCAGCCGGTGGAACTGCGCGATGGCCTCACGATCCGGATCCACATCGAGACGTCCATCAGCGACGGCCCCGGTGGGGACTCGGCGCTGGTGGTGGACGACGGCGATGTGCGGCTCCTGAACATGAACGATTGCCGCATCCATGACCTGGCGCCGCTCACCGCCGACCGCCCCGTCGACCTCCAATGGCTCCAGTATTCGGGGGCCATCTGGTATCCGATGGTGTACGGCTACCCGCCCGAGGTGATGCGCTCACTGGTCGACCAGAAGGTGGAGGCCCAGCTGTCGAGGGCTCAGCGGTACGTCGAGTCAGTCGGCGCCCGGGTCGTCGTCCCTTCAGCGGGCCCGCCGTGCTTCCTCGACCCCGAGTTGTTCCACCTCAACGTCATCGACGGCGACGAGCTGGCCATCTTCCCGGACCAGACGGTCTTCGTCGAGCGGCTGGCCGCCGCGGGGATCGACTCTGCTCGGGTGGCGATTCCCGGCACGACATTCGAGATCACGCCGACCGACGTCGCCGTCATCCATCCGATTCCAGACTCCGAGGTCCGCGCCATCTTCGACGACAAGCGGGCCTATCTGGAGCACTACGCCGCGGACTGGGGGCCGTGGTTGGCCGAGCACAAGGCCAGCTGGGCCCGCTCGGCCACCGACCTGGTGCGGCGGCTTCGGGAATGGTGGGAGCCGCTCCTGGCGCTGGCTCCGACCCTGCGCCAGGGCGTCGGCGCCAACGTCCTCCTCCGGACGGGTGGGGACGCCGTCCTCATCGACTTCCCCCGGGGCGAAGTACGGCGCCACGACGGCGAGGAGTACGCCTTCTCCTTCGACCTGCCCCGGGAACTGGTGGAGACGGTCGTGGAGGACCG
>DASTFY010000263.1:0-5041 GCA_035719525.1 Acidimicrobiales bacterium | reverse complement strand
TGGGTGGTCGACATCGACACCACGACGTAGTCCCCCGGCCCGACCTCCAGCAGGCCGTAGACCGACTCCAGCCGGGCGTGGCCCGATCGGACGTACACCAGCTCGTCGCCGATGGCATTGCGGTAGAGCCCGCTGGGCTCGACGGCGGCGACGGCGGCGACAGTGAGGTCGTCGTTGCCCACCAGGACGAACCGGGTGCTGACGGCGTCACCGCCGGCGGGCAGATCATCGGTGCGGAGGTGCCGGGGCAGCAGGGGATCGTTGGCCACCAGCGGTTCGAGCAGCCTCGGGTCGGGAAGGGTCTCGGCGGCGACGATGGCCGTCGGCAGGTGCCGGTGGTAGAGCAGCGACGACTCCTCGGAGAACCCGTCGATGCCGATCAGCTCCTCGGCATACAGCCCGCCATCGGGCCGGCGGAACTGCGTGTGCCGCTTCCTCGGCACCTCTCCGACACTGCGGTAGTAGGGCATGGCTGGTACCTCCGGAGAGCGGTCGAGGCGTCCGCTGAACGGACGACGCTGTACGTTCAGCGGACGCAGGGAATAGAATACACGACGTGCAGGCTGCTCCCGCCCTGTTCCACCGGCTGGTCGACGACGCCGCGCTCTTCCCCCCCGGCAACGCGGCGATGGCCGACGCCGTGCCAGGCCACGGACAGTTCCTCGCCTCGGCGCACGCCGATCTGGTCGGACCGTTCCTGTGCCCGTCGAGCCGGCTCGGTGAGCTCGTCGATGAGCTGCACCACGTGGAGCGTCTCGACCTCGGCCTGATCGTCGACACCGGGCTCGAGGACGTCGAACGGGCTTCCGCGGCGGCCGTCGCCGACGACCGGATCGCCCTCGCCATCGTCGAGGTTCCGGTGCCCACCGGCGCCGATCTGCCCCTCGAGACCGAACGGGCGATCCGCGGATCACCCGCCGGCGTACGGCTCCACGTCGAGCTGCCTCGCTCGCCGGGATGGCCGCAGGCCCTGGACGTGCTGGCCGCCGCGGGGCAGGGCGCCAAGTTGCGCACGGGCGGGCTGCGAGCGGAGTTGTTCCCCACCGGCGCGGAGCTGGGAGCATTCATCAGCGCCTGCGCCGAGCGCGCGGTGCCGTTCAAGTGCACGGCCGGGCTCCACCATGCCGTGTGCCACACGGATCCGGACGCCGGCTGGCACCACCACGGCTTCCTCAACATCCTCGTCGCGACGTCCCGCGCCCTCACCGACGGGGACGTGGACGACGCGGTCAGAGAGGCTCGACCGGAGGTGCTGGCGGCCGAGGCGGCGTCGATCGATCCGACCACGGCCGTGGCCACCCGAGCGCTGTTCCGCAGCTACGGATCCTGCAACATCGACGAGCCGATCGACGACCTGCGCCAGCTCGGGCTCATACGGTGATCCGCCGATTCCCACATCGCTGATGGCGCGGGAATCGTCGCAGACGTTCGACCGTGGGTTGCGCTTGCTCGAGCTGCTGGCCGCCACTGACGACGCGGTGACGGTCACGGCGCTGGCCGATGCGCTGGGCGCGGCGCGACCCGTCGTCTACCGGCTGCTGGTGACCCTCGAAGCGCACGGGCTGGCCACGCCCGACGAGAGCGGGGGCTACCGGTTGGGGCTGGGGATGCTGCGCTTCGCCGGCCGGGTGCTGCCAGTCGTGCGGGCCGCCGCCGAGCCGCACCTGCGCGTGCTGGCCGAGCAGGTGGGGGCCACCGCCCACCTGACCGCGGCCGAGGAGGACGAGGCGGTGGCTGTCGCGGTGGTCGAGCCCTCCTCGACCGCGTTCCACGTGGCGTACCGCACCGGCAGCCGCCACCCTCTCGATCGCGGTGCCGCCGGGAAGGCCATCCTCGGCCACCGGATGGCACGGCCCCGCCGCTGGTACGTGACCTCGGGCGAGCTCCAAGCGGGCGCGACGGGGCTGGCCGCGCCGTTGCGTCACAGCCTGATAGAGGCCAGCGTCGGGGTGGTGACGATCGGTGCGATCGACGAGAAAGTCGTCGGCCCCGCCGTGGTACGGGCCGCGGAGGCCATCAACGCCGACCTGTCGGGATGAGCGACTGGGGCAGGTCGACCACCTTGGCCCGGAGGTACTCGCCCAGGCTCTTGGCTTGCCCGTCCATGCGGCTGCTGCCGGCGACGCCTTCCTCGAGCAGGCCGAGAACCAGGAAGTTCAGCGCCCACAGGTTGGGCAGCTCGTACCGCAGCACGTCCAGACCGTCGGTCTCGGCCGGCATCAGCGCCCGCAACCGCTCGACGGTGAGGAACGACGCCAGCCACGCGTATCCCTCCGCAGAGCGGGCGAACACGCCGAGGTTGGCGGTGCCCCCCTTGTCACCCGAGCGAGCGCCGACGACACGGCCGAGGGGGCCGCGGACCGCCGGTCCATCCGGCACCGCCGGAAGGGCCGCCGGCACCGGCTCCACGGTGACGGGCCCGTCCTCAACCACCGACGTGTTGTCGACCACCGTGGTCGTCCCGCCCACGGTGACCACCTGCGGGCAGAGGTCCGCCGGCAGCGTGGTGGGCCAGAACACGCCGTAGGGGCTGGCGCCGGTCGGCCCGCCCAGACCGTAGAAGCCGGGGATCGACGCCAGGGCCAGCTCCACGGCCACGTTGGAGAACGCCCGGCCGACCACGCGCTCGTCGGGGTCCTTCACCGTCACCCGGAGCAGGGCTGTCGCGGCCTCGTTGGTGGCCGGGTTCTCGTGGTCGGAACGGACGAGCCTGGTGCGGGCGAAGCCAAAGGCGTCCCGGCCGCCGGGGATGTGGCTCCAGATCTGGTCCTCCAGCAGCTCGGCCTTGGCTTCGATGTCGAGCCCGGTCAGGCAGAACGTGTACGAGTTGCGGTAGCCGCCGACGTAGTTGATGCCGACCTTGAGCGTCGCCGGCGCCGGCTCACCGCGCACAGGAGCGATGCTCACCCGGTCGGGACCGTCCACCCGCAACCGAATGGTGTCGAAGCGGGCGACGACGTCGGGGTTGAGGTAGCGCTCGCTGCCGATCTCGTACAGGAGCTGCGACGTGACCGTGCCGATGCTGACCTCGCCGCCTGTACCCGGGTGCTTCGTGATGACCGACGAGCCGTCGGCGGCGATCTCGGCGAGGGGAAAGCCCGGATGGCGCAGATCGGGCACCTCGGTGAAGAAGGCGTAGTTGCCCCCGGTGGCCTGCGCGCCGCACTCGATCACGTGGCCGGCCACGCACGCCCCCGCCAACGCGTCCCAATCCGTCCGGGACCAGCCGTGCGCGTGCGCCGCCGGCCCTATGACGACGGCGGCGTCGGTGACCCGGCCGGTGACCACGATGTCGGCTCCCTGGCCGAGCGCCTCCACGATCCCCCAGCAGCCGAGGTAGGCGTTGGCGGTCACGACCTCGGCCCGGCGGGCGCCGAGCGCCTCGCCGGTGTCGAGGTGGGTGAAGTCGTGCCCAGCGACGATCAGCTCGTCGAGGCGCGCCAGCAGGTCGTCGCCCGAGACCACCCCGAGGCGCGGCGCCAACCCCAACCGGTCGGCCACCTCCTGGATCGCCTCGGCGCACCCCGTGGGGTCGAGCCCACCGGCGTTGGCCACCACCCGAATCCCCCGGTCCAGGCAGGGGCCCATCACCTCCTCCATCTGGGTGAGGAAGGTCCGCGCGTAGCCACCGCCGGGCCGCTTGGCCTGCGTCCGGGACAGGATCAGCATCGTCAGCTCGGCCAGCCAGTCGCCCGTGAGGTAGTCGATCGGGCCGCCTTCCACCATCTCGCGCGCCGCCGACACCCGGTCCCCGTAGAAGCCGGAGCAGTTGGCGATGCGCACGGCCGTGGTCACGCCCGGACCCTACGGCGTGCCGCCGCGACGATCTGGCTCGGGCTTTCGGGCGGCGGCGCGACGTGCCACAGTTGCCTGACCGCACGCGAGGAGGTCGTTGACTCTGGGACGGGTCCTGACGTGACAACGACACCGCCGGTCGACTTCGAGACCGCGCCCGACCGCTACCGGCACTGGCACCTGGAGGTCGAGGGGGCCGTCGCCACCCTCACCCTGCAGGTCGATCCCGAAGGCGGCCTGCGAGCCGACTACGAGTTGAAGCTCAACTCCTACGACCTGGCCGTCGACATCGAGCTGGCCGACGCCGTGCAGCGCCTGCGGTTCGAGTACCCCGAGGTCCACGTGGTGGTGATCACCGGCGGGCTCGACAAGGTGTTCTGCGCCGGCGCCAACATCCAGATGCTGGCCGGGTCCACGCATCACCACAAGGTCAACTTCTGCAAGTTCACCAACGAGACCCGCAACGGCATCGAGGACGCCACCTCGCAGTCGGGGCAGGTGTGGATCGCCGCCGTCAACGGCACGGCGGCCGGAGGCGGCTACGAGCTGGCTCTCGCCTGCGACGAGATCCTTCTGGTCGACGACCTGTCCTCGTCCGTCTCGCTCCCGGAGGTGCCCCTGCTGGCGGTCCTACCCGGCACCGGTGGCCTGACCAGGGTGGTCGACAAGCGTCACGTCCGCCGGGACCTGGCCGACGTGTTCGCCACCCGGGCCGAGGGCGCCAAGGGCACGCAGGCCCTCGAGTGGGGTCTGGTCGACGTCATTGCGCCCCGCAGCCGCTTCGCGGAGACGGTGCGGGAGAGGGCCGTAGCGCGGGCGGCCGAGTCGGATCGCCCGGCGGTCGGCCCCGGTGTTGCCCTCCCCCCGCTGCGCTGGGACGGCGACGGCGACACCTGGCGATCGGATCACGTCGCAGTCGTGGCCAACCGGGAGATGGGCACGGCGACGATCACCGTCCATGGCCCCGCCGACCCGCAGCCGACCACGGCGGAGGAGCTGGTGGACGCCGGGGCCGGGGCGTGGCTACTCGCCGCCTGCCGAGAGCTGGACGATGCGCTGCTGCGCCTCCGATTCAACGAGCCCGAGCTCGGCACGTGGGTACTCCGAACCAGAGGTGACGCGGCCCGTGTGCTCGGGGCCGAGCAGGTGCTGCACGAGGCCGGCGGCCACTGGCTGGGCCGCGAGGTCCGCCTGTTCTGGGCCCGGACGCTGAAACGGCTCGATCTCTCGGCCCGAACGCTGGTGG
>DASTFY010000262.1:0-2584 GCA_035719525.1 Acidimicrobiales bacterium | reverse complement strand
TCCTGGCCGAGGAGGCCGACCGCGAGCAGGCCGGCCGGGAGGTCGCCGGGTGAGGGTCCGGAGGGGTCCGGGGAACCCCGAGGGGGTGCCCCGGTGAGAGTATTGGTCGCCGGGGCCGGGGTGTGGGGGTCCTACATCGCCGACCACCTGGTCGAGGCCGGCCACGAGGTGGTCGTGGTCGAGCAGGACGCCGCCACCGCCCGGCGGGCCAGGGCGTCCCGCGGCCGCACGGTGGTCGCCGGCGACACCTGTGAGCCGTCGGTGCTTGACCGCCTCGGCCTCGACACCGTCGACACCGTGGTCGCGGCGACCGGCGACGACGAGGACAACCTGGTCGTGAGCCTGCTGGTCAAACGGTGGTACGGGGTGCCCCGGGTGGTGGCCAGGGTCAACAACCCCAAGAACACCTGGATGTTCACGGACGAGTGGGGGGTCGACACCGCCGTGTCCGCCCCGGCCGTGATGACCTGGCTGCTGGAGCGCGCCGTCGGGGTCCAGGACGTGGTCGCCCTGCTCCGGGCCGAGCGGGGCCGCGGGGTCGCCCTGGTCGAGCTGACCCTCGACGAGGACGCCCCCGTCCTCGGCCGCCGCCCGGCCGAGCTCGACCTCCCCACCGGCGCCACCGTGGTCGCCGTGGTCCGCGGCGACCAGGTCCTGGCCGGCGCCGACGCCGGCCCGTTCGAGCCCGCCGACGAGGTCCTCGCCCTCACCACCCTCCAGGCCGAGCCCGACCTGCGCCTCCTCCTCGGCGGCCAGCCCGGCGGCTCCCACACCCCAGCGGGCTGACGGGCCCGCCTGCGGTACACTGCCACCTCGAAACGGGATGTAGCGCAGCTTGGCAGCGCGCCACGTTCGGGACGTGGAGGCCCCGGGTTCAAATCCCGGCATCCCGACTGCTTCTACCAGGGCGCCCTGTCCGCTCCCGGTGGTACTCCCTTCCGTGGATCAGCGCGGCGCCACCGCCCCGCAACGCACAGCACCGGCCCTACGCGGCGGTCGGTTGGCTCATATCTCCGGATGGGCCGTCCTATCCAGTGTGTACGAAGTTTTGACATCAAGATAATTACGGTGATGAGATCTTGCTGGGAGAAGACTGCCCGTCGGCCACGGATAACCCGCCGTTGGTGGGCGCCGCCGGGCATGCAGGACGAGGAGAACCAACAACCGTGATCGAGTTCCAGGTCCACCGTGCCATCAACGGGCAGTTCTACTGCCGGATCGTGGCCAGTAACGGCGAAGTGCTCTTCATCAGCGAGACCTACCAGAACAAGAAGGATCTTGTGTATGCAGCCAACGTGGTGCGGGCGTACGCCACGAGCGCGCAGATCCTCGACTACGCTGCGTAACGGGCACGAACGCAAGCTGTGCAGGATGCCCACCCCTGCATAGTGAGCGTCTGCTACGGCGCAGCCTGGCCTCCCTCCAGCCGTTCGGCGCACGCATCCGAGAACGCCCCATCGTCGCCCGGCCATCAGCATGCAGCCAACCTCGATGGTGAGGTTAGAGTTCATGCCGCGTCCCCGTCGATCCTGAAAGAAGGCCGCGCCATACTTGCCCACATATGGGCTATGACATTAGTCCAGAGATCGTCGTGGATTGCTCGGTCGGATGCGAAATGAAGCTCCAAGCCTGAAGCTTACACACCTCACGGGTGCTTCGGCAGTTAGCGCGGCGAGATCGAGATCCTTGACGAGGGTATCTGAGTGGGCACGACCTTGTCGGGGTTAGCACCCATGTTCCTCGCTCCTTCCCTCGCGTAACAAGTTTGCGTTGGTTGGGCAAGGGAGGGGCCAATTCACGAAAAATTTGTCGACGGTCGCGGGGAGCGAAGCGCCCAGACTCAGCCCGGGATTGTGCGTCCTTCTTTCACGCAGGAACCCGAACCTTCAAACCGTTACTCGACTGGGCTCGTAACGCAGAGCCACCGCCCCCGACCAATCAGGCCGAGCTCCCGTCCGCGCCGGCCCCCGCCACGCCGCCTCCATCATCTCGTAGGTCACCCGGCCAAAGAGCAGGGCATCGGCTCGTTCCAGATTGGCGGCCCAGTAGCGATGCGACTCCTCGTCCGCGACCATCACCCGGTGATCGCAGCAGCCGTCGAGGGTGACGTTGATCGAGTATCGGAGCGGTCTCATAGGCGGGTTGCTCCCCCTCGCTTCTTGAATGTCACCGTCACCGTCGAGACGATAGCTAATGCTTGCCTGAACACACGCATTCTCCCAGGTCAGGGGGCTATTCGCGAACCGGCGACCTCAGCAATGGGCAATGCTGGCTAACCAGAACCGGGATGGTTCAATCTGCCGGTGCGCGTTGGTGTAGCCGGTAGTTGCACCGTGACGTGGAGCCCGCCTCCAGTGCGCGGGGTGATGATGAGGGTTCCGTCGTGCGCTTGGGTGATGCTCTTGACGATCGCCAGGCCGAGCCCGACACCCGCGTGGTCGGTGCGTGTGCGTTCGGCGCCGCGAAGAAACGGCTCGCCGAGCGTGGAGACCAATTGCGGGGTGAGCTTCTCGCCGGTGTTCTGGACGGTGAGCACGACGCTCTTCGGATGAGCCTCGGTCGTGACCCACACGGTGCCCTGTTC
>DASTFY010000261.1:0-2952 GCA_035719525.1 Acidimicrobiales bacterium | reverse complement strand
ACCTGTGCGCGTTCGTGGCGGACCACTACGACGGCGACGCCGGGGGCCTCTGGGAGGGCGTCGACTCTGGCGCCGAGTTGCTGGCCCGACTGCGCGAGCTTCCCGGGTACGGGCAGGAGAAGGCCCGGATCTTCGTGGCCATCCTGGCCAAGCGGCGCGGTGTCCGCCCGGACGGCTGGGAGGCCGCCGCCGGCCCCTTCGCCGACCCCGCCCCCCGCTCCGTGGCCGACATCGACGGCCCCGAGTCCCTGGCCAAGGTCCGCGAGTGGAAGAAGGCCCAGAAGGCAGCCAAGAAGGACAAGCAAGACCGCCCGTTGGCGCCCTGACAGAGGCTGAGGGCCAGGCCAGGCGGGGCGGCGCGGTTCGGGCCCAGCGCGTGCGGAGGCCCGAGACCGCGTCTGGTCAGAGATGTGCGGACATTTTGTGCAGATCTCTGACCAGAGCGCGGATCCGATTTCACCGGGATGGATTTCCGGATTCACCACGCTCAGGTACTACCTCGCACGGTGTGACCCAGATCGACAGCTCCTCGCCATAACCGCCCGCCAGCATGGTTGTGCCACCGTCGCGCAGGCCTTCGCCTGCGGGCTGACCCGCAACCAGGTTGACCATCGCGTCCGGACTGGGCGCTTCGAGCGGCTCGGCCGGCGGGTGCTGCGGATCGCCGGGACGGCACCGTCGTGGGAGCAGCAGCTGACCGCGGGCGTGCTCGACCTGGGTTCGGACGCGCTCGTGTCCCACCGCGCGGCCGCGGCCCTGCACGGCTTCGAGGGGTTCGCGCGCGACCCTGTCGAGTTCACCCTGCCACGGCTAGGACGCGGCCTGCACACATCTTGGACCGTCCACACCTCGCACCACCTACGCCAGATCGACCGGGCCGAGGCCGCAGGTTTCTCCTGCACCTCGGCGTCCCGCACCATCATCGACCTGGCTGCGTCGGCGACGGCCAGGGAGCTGGAGCGGGCCATCGACAGCGCGGTACGGGATGGCCTGACCTCGCCCACCTTTCTGAGCGGCCAGCTTCGGCGGTTGCGCGGTCCCGGGCGGGCCGGCGTCAGGTTGCTGGACGAGCTGATGACGGACTCCGGCGGCCACAGCGACCTCGAGCGCCGCTTCCTGGCCCTCGTCCGGCGAGCGGGACTGCCGCGGCCCACCTGCCAACGGATCTTCCGGCGGGACGGCACGACGCTGGCTCGGGTCGACTTCAGCTTCGAACCGCAGCCCGTACTGGCCGAGGTGTCCGGACGGCGGGGCCACGCGTCGGACGCCGAGCGGGCCAAGGACGCGCACCGACGTAACGAGCTGCAGGCCGAGGGCTTCATCGTCCTGGAATTCACCGACAACATGGTCCGACGCCGCCCGGGCTACGTCGCGACGACGCTGCGCCGTCGCCTCACCTGAGGATCAGGGGACGGTTTGCTCGACGGCCAGGCGGTCGACGAGGTCGTTCATGGGGTCGCCGCTGTGGCCCTTGACCCAGCGGAAGGTCACGGCGGGCTCTCGGGCGCGGACGAGGTCGATCAGGGGCTCCCACAGGTCGCGGTTGGCGACGGGTTTGCGTTGTGAGTTGATCCAGCCCTTGGCCAGCCACTTCTCCCACCAGCGGTCACGGAAGCAGTTGACGACGTAGGTCGAGTCCGACACGACCTCGACCGCGCCCTGGAGCGTCCGCAACGCCTCGAGGACGGCCCGGATCTCCATGCGCTGGTTGGTCGAGCGGGGCTCGCCGCCGGCGTCCGACGGCGATCCGGACGGCGCCACCGCCCAGGCCCACCCGCCGCGGCCCGGGTTTCCGGCACAGGCACCGTCGGTGTAAACGATCAGGTGATCCTCGGCCGGCGGCCTGTGGGCGGGCATCCGGGCATCCTTCCTAGCCGATCCGATGAGAGAATGGGCGCATGATCTTCGACGGGTTCGTGCACCAACTCCCGGACAGCGACCCCACCGAGACCCGGGAATGGCTGGAGTCGCTCGACGCCGTGGTCGACACCTACGGCAAGAGCCGGGCCCGCTACCTGCTGTCCGCCCTGCTCGACCGCGCCCGCCAGCTCCAGGTCAGCTTCCCGGCCACCGTGTCCACCCCGTACGTCAACTCGATCCCGCCCGAGGAGGAGCCATGGTTCCCGGGTGACGAGCACGTCGAGCGGCGCATCCGGGCCTACCTGCGGTGGAACGCCGCGGTGATGGTGATCAGGGCCAACAAGCACGCCGAGGGCATCGGGGGCCACCTGTCCACCTACGCCAGCTCGGCCAGCCTGTACGAGGTCGGGCTCAACCACTT
Organism: Acidimicrobiales bacterium; assembly: GCA_035719525.1. Lineage (GTDB taxonomy): Bacteria > Actinomycetota > Acidimicrobiia > Acidimicrobiales > Ilumatobacteraceae > DASTFY01. The sequence goes on along the minus strand of DASTFY010000261.1, from coordinate 671 downwards.
CTTCCGGGGGAAGGACGACGGGCAGCCGGGCGACCACATCTACTTCCAGGGCCACGCCGCGCCTGGCGTGTACGCCCGGGCCTTCCTGGAGGGCCGGTTGACCGAGGACGACCTCGACCACTTCCGCCGGGAGATCGGCCGCGTCGGCCTCAGCTCCTATCCACACCCGCGGCTCATGCCCGAGTTCTGGGAGTTCCCCACCGTGTCGATGGGCCTCGGCCCCATCACCGCCATCTACCAGGCCCGATTCAACCGCTACCTGCACAATCGCCGCCTGGACGACACATCCTCGTCGCGCGTCTGGTGCTTCGTGGGCGACGGCGAGTGCGACGAGCCCGAGACGTTCGGCGCTCTCTCGTTGGCCAGCCGGGAGCAGCTCGACAACCTGGTGTTCGTCGTCAACTGCAACCTGCAGCGCCTCGACGGACCGGTCCGCGGCAACGGCAAGATCATCCAGGAGCTCGAGGCCGTGTTCCGGGGATCCGGCTGGAACGTCATCAAGGTCATCTGGGGCTCGAAGTGGGACGAGCTCTTGATGAAGGACAAGGACGGCGTGCTTCTCAACAAGATGAACACCACCGTCGACGGCGAGTTCCAGCGCTACTCGGTGGAGTCCGGGCGTACATCCGTGAGCACTTCTTCGGCCCGGATCCCCGGCTTCGCAAGCTGGT
>DASTFY010000260.1:0-2974 GCA_035719525.1 Acidimicrobiales bacterium | reverse complement strand
GCCAGCTTGGCCCCGACGACATCGACGAGGCCCAGGACGACGCCGTCATCGCCGCCCTGCACGACCAGGTCGGCGCGGGACTGGACGTGGTGACCGACGGCGAACAGACCCGCCTCGACTTCAACCTGTCCTTCTACGGCTACCTAGATGGCATCGAACTGGAGGTGACGCCGTCACGGCGCTTCGGCCCTCCCGCTCACGACCAGCGAGGGCGCCACGCCATCACCGGCGAGCTGAGGGCGCCCCGCGGCCTCGGCGTGGTCGAGGAGTACCAGCGCCTGCGACGTCTGGCGCCGCCCGGGCCGATCCTGAAGGCGAGCGTGCCCGGCCCGTACACGCTGAGCGGCCGGCTGATCCCGGGCGGCGATCTGCCCGACCGCTGGGCCGTGACCGAAGCGCTCCTGCCGCTGGTGCGGGCCGAGCTGGAGCGGCTCGTGGATGGCGGTTGTGCCGAGATCACGGTCGACGAGCCATCGATGAGCTGCTACGCGCACCGCGAGGACCCCGCCCGCTTCGTCGACATCTTCAACCGCACCGTCGAGCCCGTCGTCGACCGGACGAAGCTCTCGACCCATCTGTGCTTCGGCAACTACAAGGGCCGGGCCGTGGGTCCGCGCCGCTATGCCCCGATGTTCCCGGCGTTCAACGCCCTTCACGTCGACGAGATCCATGTCGAGATGGCCAGCCGCGAGATGGCCGAGATCGAGGTCATCGCCACCATCGCCGACGCCCACGACGTGGCCGTCGGCGTCATCGACGTGAAGAGCTACTACGTCGAGAGTCCGGCCGACGTAGCCGACCGGGTGCGCCAGTGCCTTCTCCACGCCCCCGCCGAACGTCTCGCCTTCGCGCCCGACTGTGGGCTGTCGCAGACCGCCAGGTGGGCCGCCCGCGCCAAGTTGCGCCACATGGTGCAAGGCGTCGACATCGTCAGGGAGGAGCTCGGCTCGTGACGGCGCTGATCGAACCCGTCGTCCGGGACGACGCGCTGCTGAGCGACATCCTCGCCGGTGCAAACGCCGGCGACGATCACCTCCGACTGTGGTGGCTGGGCCAGGCCGGCTTCCTCGTCCAGTGGCGGGACAGCCACCTGCTCCTCGATCCCTACCTGTCCGAATCGCTCACGACCAAGTACGCGGGGACCGACAAACCCCACGTCCGGATGACGGCGCGGGCGATCGACCCGCCTCGCCTGGACATGATCGACGTGGTCACGTCGAGCCACAACCACACCGATCACCTCGACCACGAGACGCTGTGGCCGCTGCGAACGGCCAATCCGGGGCTGCGCCTGGTGATCCCCGAGGCCAACCGCACGTTCGCGGCGGAGCGACTGGAGACGGACCCCGCCTGGCCGATCGGGCTGGCCCACGGCACCACCGCCACCGTCGGCGTCTTCACCATCACCGGCCTGGCCGTGGCGCACGAGCAGCTCGAGACCGACGAGGTCGGCCACCATCGCCACCTGGGATACCTCGTGCAGGCCGGCCCGTGGACGCTGTTCCACTCGGGCGACGCCGTCCCCTACGACGGCATGGAGGCCGAGCTCCTCCGTCTGGCCGGCGATCGCACGATCGACGTGTGCCTCCTCCCGATCAACGGGCGGGCCGCCGAGCGCCGCGTGCCGGGCAACTTCTGGGGTGACGAGGCCGCTCGCTTCGCCCATGCGGTGAGCGCCCGCGTCGTGATCCCCATGCACTACGAGATGTTCGCGTTCAACACCCAGACCCCCGAGCTGTTCGTCGCCACCGCGACTGCGCTCGATCAACCGCACCGCGTCCTGCGCTGCGGTGAAGGCTGGTCGAGCGGCGAGCTCGGCCACGGATTGGAAGGAGACGCCGGATGAGCGTGACGGAGATGTGGACCGTGGAGACCATCCCCAGGCCGAAGGTGGCCAAGACGATCGACCACTCGCTGCTCAAGCCCGAGCTGACGGTGTCCGACGTGCTGGCCGGCTGCGAGATCGCCGCCGCGTACGACGTCGCCTCGGTGTGCTGCCGCCCCCTCGACGTCGTTCGCTGCCGCGACGCCCTCGCCGGGTCCGCGGTCCTGATCGGGACCGTGATCGGCTTTCCCCACGGCAGCAATCTGACCGCGGTCAAGGTGTTCGAGGCCGAGCGGGCGATCGAGGACGGCGCGGTCGAGCTCGACATGGTCCTGCCGATCGGCCTGCTCCGCTCCGGGGAAGACGCGTACGTCGCTGACGACATCGCCGCCGTGGTCGAGGCCGCGACCGCCGCTGGCGCCATCGTGAAGGTCATCCTGGAGAACGCCTACCTGAGCGACGAGGAGAAGGTCAGGGGCTGCCTCATCAGCGAGGCCGCCGGAGCGCGCTACGTGAAGACCTCGACGGGCTACGCCCCGAGCGGGGCCACCCTCGACGACATCCGCCTCATGCGGGCGACCGTGGGGCCCGAGGTGAGAGTGAAGGCGGCCGGCGGCGTGCGCACGCTCGACGCTCTCGTGGACTGCATCAATGCAGGAATCGACCGCTGCGGCTCGACGGTGACGGCGGCGGTCCTCGACGAGTTGGACGCCCGCCAGGGCCGGTCCTGACGGGCCCGGGAGGTGGGGCGCTACCTCGGCCTCGACCTCGGCGGCACCAACATCAAGGTCGCCGTGCTCGAGGTCGGCGGCGACGGCGAGCTCGAGGTCATCGCCACCGCCAGCGGGCCGACGGAGGCCGATGCTGGTCCGCCGCGGGTGCTGGCCCGCCTGGCCGAGATCGGCCACGATGCGCTGGGCCGCTGGGGTCCGGTGGAGCGAGCCGGTGTCGGCGTCCCGGGCCTGTTCGACCAGGTCAGCGGTACTATCGAGATGTTCCCGAACCTGCCGGGGCCGTGGCGGGGCCAGCCGATGCTCCGCTCTCTGACCGCGGCGTTGGGCGTTCCGGTCTCCATCATCAACGACGCCCGCGCCTTCACCTTGGCCGAGACCCGCCTCGGCGCGGCGCGTGGGTGCTCGACCGTGGTCT
>DASTFY010000259.1:0-18755 GCA_035719525.1 Acidimicrobiales bacterium | reverse complement strand
GCGGGGAGGTTCAGCGGGATGGTGAGCAGGTTCTCCACCACGACCAGGTCGATGGTGGCCAGCGTCCGCTCCAGCTCGGCTGGCGAGGGCGCGTCCAGCGCGTCGAGGCCCAAACCGGGCACGACGTGGTCGACCGGTCCTGCGCCGGCCACCGTGACGGTGCGGAACCCGAGCTCGGACAACGCGGAGCGCCAGGTGTCCGTGACGACGGAGACACCGTCGGTGCCACCCAGACGGAAGGAGAGGAAGGCTGCTGTTGTGCTCGGCACGCGCCGGGCTAGCCCCACACCTCGTGGGCTGTCTCCACCACCAGACGCAGCTTGGCCACCTGCTCGTCGTAGGTGAGGTCGTTGCCGTCGAGCGTGGAGGCGAAGCCGCACTGGGGCGACAGGCAGAGCTGGTCGAGCGGGACGAAGCGGCTGGCTTCGTCGATCCGGCGCTTGAGCGTGTCCTTGTCCTCCAGGCGCCCTCGCTTGGTGGTCACCAACCCGAGGACCACGCGCTTTCCGGGCGGGACGAACCGCAACGGTTCGAACCCCCCTGACCGGTCGTCGTCGTATTCGAGGAAGAAACCGTCGACGTCGAGCTGGTTGAAGAGCACCTCGGCGACGAAGTCGTAGCCACCCTCGGCCACCCAGGAGGATCGGAAGTTGCCCCGGCAGGAGTGGGTGGTGACGGTCAGGCCCTCGGGCCGATCGGCCAGGGCGGCGTTGATCTGGCGGATGTAGCGCTCGTGCTGGTGGTCGCGATCGCCTCCCTTGCTGGCGATCATCTCCCGCTGCCGGGGGTCGTTCAGGTAGGCCAGGCTGGTGTCGTCGAGCTGCAGGTACCGGCATCCCAGCGCCGCCAGCGCCCGCACCTCGTCGGCATATGCCGCGCTGAGGTCGTCCCAGAACGCGTCCAAGTCGGGGTACACGTCGGCGTCGACGGCGGCCCGCCCTCCGCGGTAGTGGACCATGCTGGGCGATGGGATCGTGAGCTTCGGCACGGCAGTCGTGGTGGTGGACGCGAGGAACTCGAAAGCGTCGGCGAAGATGGGCTGCTCCAGGCGGACCCGACCGTCGATGCGCAGGGCCGCGGGGGTGAACTCCACGGTGCCCTCGTCGTTCTGGAACTGGACGACCAGGTTCTCCTCGGCGGGGCTGATGCCGCCGAGCTGGTAGATGAAGTCCATGTGCCACGAGCCGCGGCGCAACTCACCGTCCGTCGCCGACTGGAGGCCGACGTCCTCCTGCATCCGTACGACGGATCGGATGGCTTCGTCCTCCTGGGTCCGCAGCTCCTCCGCCGTGATCCGTCCGGCCGCCGCGTCGTCGCGTGCCCGGAGGAGCTCGGGGGGACGGAGCAAGCTGCCGACGTGGTCGGCCCGGAACGGTGGTGAGGCCAGCATCGGCCGCATCCTCGCATGCTTCTAGAGTCCGAACGGTGCCCGAGCCGTACGCCACCTTCCGTTACGAGGTCGCCGAGCGGGTGGCGACCCTGACCATCGACAACCCGGCCCGGCGCAACGCCCTGACGATGGGCACCTTCGCGGAGATGCGCGACGCGCTGGCACGGGCCAAGGCCGACGACGGCGTGCGGGTGGTGGTCCTCACGGGCGCCGGGGAGCAGGCGTTCTCGGCTGGGGCCGACCTGTCGTCCATGGCCGCCTCCGCCGGGCACTTGGAGCTCCACGAGGCGCGAGGGGAGCTGGGTCGCTTCATCATCGACATCTGGAACCTGGGCAAGCCCACCATCGCCAAGGTCCGGGGCTACTGCCTGGCGGGCGGCTTCGGGGTGGCGCTGTCGTGCGACATCGTGGTGGCTGCCGCGGATGCCGTGTTCGGGACGCCCGAGATCGACGTGGGCCTCTGGCCGATGATGATCACGGTCCCGCTCATTCGAGCCATGCCGCCGAAGAAGGCCTTGGAGCTGATGATGACCGGCCGACGCGTGTCGGCCGAGGAGGGCGAGCGGCTGGGGTTCGTGAGCCGGGTCGTGTCGACGCAGTCGCTCGACGCCGCCGTGGACGAACTGAGCGCGACGCTGGCCGAGAAGGCGCCCGCGGCCATGCGCCTCGGCCGCGACGCGTTCTACGACGTGCTGGACCTCGACATGCAGCACTCCCTGCGCATCCTGCAGTCCGCTCTCACGATCGTGACCGGCACCGAAGACGCCGCCGAAGGCATCCAGTCCTTCCAGCAGAAGCGCCCACCCAAGTGGAGAGGCCGCTAGGACCCGTGCGGCGGTGGACCGACCGGGCTGCGGGTGCGGCGGGGGTGTGGGGGCAGAGGCTCCGCCTGAGACCGGCTGTGTCGGCGATTTCCGCGCTGATCGCGGAATCCCGCGACACAAGCGTCTGGACTCTGAGGTCTGGCGGGGGTGTGGGGGGCAGAGGCTCCGCCGGAGCCCCCACCGGCGGGCGATCCGGCTTTGCCGTGTCTTCGTCGCCGTCCTCCGCTGCGCTTCGGGCGGCTCCTACTCGCTTCTCTCGGCAATGCGTCGAGCTCCGCTGCGGTGCGCCGGCCACGCCGGACGCACCGGGCGCCGGCCGGATGGCCGGCGCCAACAGGACTCGCCGAGCAAGCTCCGCTTGCGAGTGCGAAACCAACTCGCCGAGCAAGCTCCGCTTGCGAGTGCGAAGGACTACAACCAGTCGCTCTGCTTGAATCGGCGGTACATCATGTAGCAGATGACGAACATGCCGGTCAGAACCGCGGGATAGCCCCACGCCGCGCGCAGCTCGGGCATGTGGTCGAAGTTCATGCCGTAGATGCCCGCGATCATGGTCGGAACGGCGGCAATGGCCACCCAGGCGGTGATCTTGCGCATGTCCTCGTTCTGGCGGATCGAGACCTGGGTCTGGTTGGCCTCGAGCACGGTGGCGAGCAGGTTGTACAGGTTCCGGGCCCGCTCCACCGAGCGGACCAGCGCGTCGCTGACGTCCCTGAAGAAGGGTGCGATATCGGGCGACACCCAGCGCTCGCAGCCGGTGGCCAGGCGGAACAGCGGGGCGGAGAGGGGCTCGATGGCCGACAGCAGGTCCAGCACCTGGCGGATGAGCTCGTAGATCTCGCGGGTGGGCTGCCCGCGAGAGTCGCTGAACACGTCTCGCTCCAGCTCTCGCTCCCTCAACTCGAGGGTGTCGATGACGGGCTCGTAGTCGCTCACGACCCGGTCGGCGATGGCGTGCAGGACCGCACTCGGACCGAGCGCCAGCAGGTCGGGACGGCGCTCGGCTTCCTCCCGGACGCCGGAGAGCGGGCTGGCCTGGCCGTGGCGCACCGACACCACGAAGTCCTCGCCGACGAAGACGGAGATCTCGCCGAGGTTCAGCTCGCTGCGGGGTCGGAAGTAACGGGCGGTGCGCAGCACCATGAAGAGGGTGTCGTCGTAGATCTCGAGCTTCGGGCGAACGTGGTCGCCCAGGGCGTCCTCCACCGCGAGCTCGTGGAGGTCGAACATCTTCTGCGCGGTGGCGATCTCGTTGGGACTGGGCATGTGCAGACCCACCCAGACGAACGCCTCGCCCGGCAGGTCGTCGCGCTCGTGCCACCGCCACGCCTCGTCCAGCGTGAGCTGCCCTGGCACCCGGCGACCGTCCTGGTACGCGGCCCCGTCCACGATCACCCACCTAGTGTGCCCCGCCCCGGCGCCCGTTGTGCGTCCCCGTGATAGAAGCCGGGGCATGACTGACCAGCCGGACCTGTTCAACTGGGGCCCGCTCGTCGACGACCTCAGGGTCCGGAGCGACACCGCTCGCGCCATGGGCGGGGCCAAGGTGGTCGAGCGGCAGCGCAGCATGGGCAAGTTGCCCGTGCGGGAGCGGCTCGACCTGCTGCTCGATCCCGGGACCTTCGTCGAGTTCGGTCAGCTGGCCGACTCGATGGACCCCGTGCTCCAGGCGGACCGCGGGTACCTGGCGGCCGACGGGATGGTGGCCGGCATCGGAGCCATCGAGGGGCGCAGGGTGGCGATCTGCGCGTACGACTTCACCGTGCTGGCGGGGTCGATGGGGGCCATCGGCGAGTCGAAGACGTCTCGGATGCGGGAGCTGGCGCTACGCCAGCGCATCCCGATCGTGTGGCTGCTCGACTCGGCTGGCGCCCGCATCCAGTCGTCCTCCGGCTCGACGTTTGCCGCCGCCGGCGCGCTCTTCCGCGAGCAGGTGACGTTGAGCGGCGTGGTGCCGCAGGTGGCCGCCATGCTCGGGCACTGTGCCGCGGGAACTGCGTACATACCCGCGCTGGCCGACTTCATCCCGATGGTCAAGGGCACGTCATCGATGGCGCTGGGCGGCCGGCACCTGGTGCGGGCCGCGACCGGGGAGGAGGTGACCGAGGAGGAGATGGGCGGCTCGGAGGTGCACACGAAGATCTCCGGCGTGGCCGATCTCGAGGTCGCCTCCGACGAGGAGTGCCTGGGGGTGGTCCGGCGCTACCTCGGCTACTTCCCGTCCCACAACGGCGAGGCGCCACCCGTGCGGGCCACGAGCGACCCGGTCGATCGCCGGGTCGAGGAGCTCTACCGCCTGGTGCCGACCGCTCCCCGCCGGGCCTACGACATGACCAAGGTCGTGCCGGTGCTGTGCGACGACGGCGAGTTCTTCCCCATCAAGCCTGGCTTCGCCCGCAACCTGGTCACGGGGCTGGGTCGCATCGGCGGGATGCCGGTCGGCTTCCTGGCCTCGAACCCGATGGTGCTCGGTGGCGCGCTCGACGTGAATGCGGCCGACAAGGCGGCGCGCTTCGTCTGGCTGTGCGACGCGTTCGGCATCCCGCTGGTGTTCCTGCACGACGTGCCCGGGTTCATCGTCGGCTCGGCGGTGGAGAAGCAGGGGATCATCCGCCACGGGGCCAAGATGTTGTTCGCCGTGTCCGAGGCCACGGTGCCGAAGGTGTCGGTGGTGCTCCGCAAGAGCTACGGCGCCGGCTACTTCGTGATGAACGGCACGGCCTACGAGGCCGACTACGTCGCCATCTGGCCGACGGCCGAGATCGCCGTGATGGGGCCGGACGGCATGGTCGAGATCACCCAACGCAAGGTGCTCGACCAGTACGAGGACCCCAAGGAGCGAGGCGAGGCGAAGGTGCGCCTGGCCGAGGAGTTCCGCAAGAACATCGACCCCTACATCGCGGCCGGCCACGCCGCCGTCGACGCCGTCATCGACCCTGCCGACACCCGCTTCGCCATCTGGAACGGTCTCCAGGTCTCCCGCACCAAGCACATCGATCGCCCCTGGCGCAAGCACGGCGTCTACCCCGTCTGACCGCCGGCGGGTGGCGGGTCTTGGCCCTTCGCCCCGCCTGTGCTCGACTGTCCGGATGGGTGAGCCACACCTGACGTCGAAGCTGCAGGGCTTCGGCACCACGATCTTCGCCGAGATGTCGGCCCTCGCGGTGGCCACGGGCGCCATCAACCTGGGTCAGGGTTTCCCCGACACCGACGGCCCTGACGAGGTCCGCCGCGCCGCCCTCGACGCCATCGCCGCAGGCCGCGGCAACCAGTACCCGCCCGGGCTCGGCGTGCCCGAGTTGCGAGAGGCCATCACCGCGCACCAGCAGCGCTTCTACGGCCTGATGGTGGATCCGGACCAGCAGGTGCTCGTGACGTGCGGCGCCACCGAGGCCATCGCCGCCGCGCTCCTGGCCCTGCTCGACGACGGCGACGAGGCCATCGCCTTCGAGCCGTACTACGACAGCTACGCCGCGTGTATCGCCATGGCCGGCGCCACTCGACGCCCGGTCACGCTTCGGACGCCGGATTTCGCACTCGACGTCGACGCCCTGCGCGCCGCCGTCACCCCTCGTACCAGGATCATCCTCCTCAACTCGCCCCACAACCCGACCGGCAAGGTCTTCGACCGGCCCGAGCTGTCGGCCATCGCCGCTGTGGCGCAGGAGCACGACCTGCTGGTCGTGGCCGACGAGGTCTACGAGCACCTGACCTTCGACGACATCGAGCACGTGCCGATCGCCACCCTCCCGGGGATGTGGGAGCGGACCGTGACCATCGGCTCGGCCGGCAAGAGCTTCAGCTTCACGGGCTGGAAGGTGGGCTGGGCGACGGGGCCGGCCCCGCTCGTGAGCGCGGTGCGCACGGCCAAGCAGTTCCTGACCTACGTGGCCAGCGGCCCGTTCCAGTACGCCGCGGCGGTCGGGCTGGGCCTGCCCGATGCCTACTTCGCCGAGTTCCGCTCTGACCTCGAGGGCAAGCGGGATGTCCTGGCCGCCGGTCTGGAACGGGCGGGTCTGGAAGTGTTCCGCCCCGAGGGCACGTACTTCATCACCGCCGACATTCGCTCGATCGGCGAGGAGGATGGCCTGGCCTTCTGCCGGACGCTTCCCGAGCGGTGTGGGGTGGTGGCGGTGCCGAACGTGGTGTTCTATGACGATGTGGAAGCCGGCCGATCGCTCGTGCGCTTCGCCTTCTGCAAGCGGATGGGCGTCCTCGAAGCGGCCGTCGACCGGCTGACGGGACTGGGAACAGAACGGAGCTCGCCATGAGGATCGCCGCCATCCAGCACGACATCTCCTGGGAGGACGGTGCCGCGACCCGTCGCCATCTGGAGCCCCTAGTGGCCGGCGCCACCGGCTCCGGTGCCGGGCTGGTGGTGCTGACGGAGATGTTCGCCACCGGCTTCTCCCTGGAGGCGGAGCGGATCGCCGAGCCTGAGGGTGGGCCGACCTCCACGTGGATGCTCGAGCAGGCCGCGACGCACGGCGTATGGATCTACGGCTCGGTGGCCGAGCGGCGGTCGCCGACCGAACGGCCTCGAAACGTGGGGGTACTGGCCGGGCCGGACGGGACCGCCCACCGCTACGCCAAGCTCCACCCGTTCACCTACGCCAATGAGCACGAGGCCTATGACCCGGGGCCCGAGACGGTGACGGTCGACGTCGACGGGCTGCGGATCAGCCTGTTCATCTGCTACGACCTGCGCTTCGCCGACGACTGGTGGATGCTGGCCCCGACGACCGACGTCTACCTGTGCTGCGCCAACTGGCCCGAGGCGCGGCGCGGGCACTGGCAGGCGCTCCTGCAGGCTCGGGCCATCGAGAACCAGGCCTACGTCGTGGGCGCCAACCGGGTAGGCGAGGGCGGTGGCCTGACCTACTCGGGTGACAGCCGGATCTTCGATCCGCTGGGTGAGATGCTGGCCGGTGCCGCCCGCACCGAGACCGTCCTGCTGGCCGACGTGGACGCCGGCGAGGTGGCCAAGGTTCGCGACCGCTTCCGATTCCTCCCGGACCGCCGCACCGGAACGTAGCGAGGAGTAAGGCCGTGTGCTCCTAAGGTGCCCGGATGACCGAGGTCCGGGCGGAGATCACCGCCAACGTCTGGCGGGTGCGTACCGAGGTGGGTGCGCAGGTGGCCGAGGGCGACGAGCTCGTCATCCTGGAGTCGATGAAGATGGAGATCGCCGTCACCGCCCCCTCGGCCGGCACGGTGGTCGAGCTCAGGGTCGCCCCCGAGGACAACGTCCAGGAGGGCGACGTGGTAGCTGTTCTGGATCCGTGACCGTCCACGTTCAGTGGCAGGGCGTTCGGCGCGAGGCGGACCGCACGGCCGACGAGCCCGAACGCCAGGTGCTGCTCGTCACCGTGGATCGACCGGAGCGCCGCAATGCGGTCGATCACGCCACGCTCCTCGCGCTGGCGGACGCGCAGGAGGAGGCATCCTCGCAAGGAGCTCGCGTGCTCGTCCTCACCGGTGCGCCTCCCGTTTTCTCGGCCGGGGCCGACCTGACCGGCGTGGAGGACGGCGCGTTCGGGTCGGCCCTCGCCGCGGTTTTGCAGGGATTCGGCCGGTTGCCCTGCCTGTGCATCGCTGCGGTCGACGGGCCGGCGCTGGGCGCGGGGATGCAGCTGGCGGCGGCGTGTGACCTACGAGTGGCGACGCCGGGAAGCCGCTTCGGGATCCCGGCGGCGCGACTCGGGCTGGCGGTCGACCACTGGACGGTTCAACGCCTCGGCCAGGAGATCGGCTGGCCGGCGGCGCGGGCGATGCTGCTGGCCGCCTCCACCGCCACCGCCGAGGAGCTCCATGCCAACGGCTTCGTGCACCGCCTGGGCGCTCTCGACGCGGCGCTCGAGTGGGCCGCCGAGATCGCCGGCCTGGCCCCGCTCACGATTGCCGCACACAAGGTGGCGTTGGAGCGCTCGGTCCCACCGCCAGGCGCCGACGAGCTGGTCGCCGCGGCCCGGGAGCGGGCCTGGGCCAGCGCTGACGCCCAGGAGGGCCGCCGGGCCTTCCTCGAAAAGCGCTCGCCCCGCTTCGGCGGAACCTGAGCCCGGCCCCTTCGGTCACGGCGGCTGGCCGTCGAGCCAGCCGGCCAGGGCGTCCGGGTCCAGACCGCCGCGGGACGCGCCGATGACCAGCTGGTCGCCGACTTCCAGGCGCGTGTCACCGTCGGGCACGATCAGCTCGCCGCCTCTCGTCACCAGCGCGATGCGGGCGCCGGCGGGCAGCGGGATGGTGCGGAGCGGCTGGTCGAGGACGGCGGCGTGCTCGGTCAACTCCAGGTCGACGATGTCGGCGGAGGTGGTGTCGACGGGGCTGAGCTCGACGGACGCTGCGCTCGAGGTGGCGTCGCCCCTGAGGCCCAGCACGCGCGCCAGCCAGGCCAGCGTGGTGCCTTGGACGGTGGCGGACACCAGCACCACGAAGAACACGATGTTGAAGATGAGACGACCGTCCTCGTACCGGGCCGTGAGCGGGAACGTGGCCAGGACGATGGGGACCGCACCCCGCAGGCCGGCCCACGACAAGAAGACCATCTGCCGGAGCGGCCATCGGAACCAGATCGTCGACACCAGGACCGCCACCGGACGGGCGACGAGCGCAAGCACGACGGCCACGAACAGGGCCTGGCCGGCCACGTCCGCCAGCTCGCTCGGGAACACGAGCAGTCCCAGCAGGAAGAACAGCCCGACCTGCGCCACCGAGGCCAGCCCGGCCTGGAAGCTGCGCAACGCCCGGCGGTAGCGACCGGCGCGTTCGCTGAGCACGACCCCGGCGAGGTACACGGCCAGGAAGCCGGAGCCCTCGACGAGCACGGCGAGGCCGTAGGCCGCTCCCGCGGTGGCGAAGGCCAGCACCGGATACGCCGCGATGCTGGTGAGGCGGACCCGTCCGATCAGTGCCGCGCCCACCACGCCGACCAGGCAACCCACGATCGCGCCGAGCAGGATCTGGCGGACGCCGAAGACCAGCCAGTCCCCGATGCCGACGGACTGCTCCGAGGACTGGACCAGGCCGATCGTCAGCAGGACGGCGATGGGGTCGTTGAGCCCGGACTCCGCCTCCACCGTGTCGTGGAGCCGGGTGGGCAACGAGGTGTTCCGCAGCGCCGTGAAGACGGCGGCCGCGTCGGTCGAGGAAACGACCGCACCGATCAGCCACGCCGTCGTGGCATCGGTGTCGAACACCACGATGAGCGCTCCTGCGACGAGCGCGGCCGAGAGGACGACGCCCACGGTGGCGAGGGCGCCCGCAGGGCGCAAGACGGCGACGAGGCGACCGGTTCGCGTCGACAGCCCTCCGTCGAACAGGATCACGATCAGAGCCAGCACGCTGAGGTTCTGAGCCAGGCTGGCGTTGTCGAAGGGCAGCCACTGCAGCCCGTCGTCGGCGAGGATCATGCCCAGGGCCAGGAAGAACAAGAGGCTGGGCACGCGGAACTGGTCGGCCAGGACGGTACCGAGGACGCCGACCGCCAGCACCAGGGCGGCGCCGAGGATGAGGGAGTCCACGTAGAGGTCCGGGCTCTCGAGCGCGGCGAAGACGGCGTTCACCGCGCGATGGTGCCACCCGCCCGAGCGGGTCCGGTTTCCTCGTCAGCTCGTGCCGAAGGCGGCCCGAAGATGGTGGGCGGCCTCGCCGACGGCCACGAGGGCTTCGGGGATCACGGCCGGCAGCACGAAGAAGGCATGGATCTGGCCGTCGTAACGGGTGCACGTCGCCTCCACCCCGGCCTCGGCCAGACGGGCGGCATAGACCTCACCCTCGTCCCGCAGGGGATCGAGCTCGGCCGTGATGACCAGCGCCGGCGGGGCGCCGGCCAGCACGTCGAGGGGGGCGAGCAGGGGGGAGACGCGTGGGTCCTTGGGGTCCCCGCCGCCGGCCAGGTAGTGCCCGGCGAACCATTCCATGCTCGCCTTCGTGAGCAGGTAGCCCTCGGCGTTCTCCTCCATGGACGGCGAGGAGAAGGTCACGTCCACCACCGGGTACACCAGGAGTTGGAACAGCAGGCCGGGCACCTCGTTGGCCACGACCGCGCTCAGGTTGCCGCCGGCCGAATCCCCGCCGACCGCCACCCGGGCCGGGTCACCGCCGATCTCGGCCGCGTGCACCAGCACCCAGTGGGCGACGGCCGAGCAGTCGTCAGGGGCAGCGGGAAAGGGGTGCTCCGGAGCCAGGCGGTAGTCGACGTTGACGACAACACAGCCGGCCCCCACGGCGAGGCGTTGCGCCGTGATGGTGCTCTCGGCGGCCCGCCCGATCACCCAGCCGCCACCGTGGATCCACACGAGCACCGGCCACGGCCCATCACCGTCGGGCGTGATGACCTGGCACGGCACCCCGGCGATGTCCCGCTCCTCCACCGTCGTGCCCTCCGGCGCTTCCCCCTGCAGCGCGACGAGGCCCAGGTGCGCCACCCGCGCCTCCTCGGGCGTCATCTCCTCGATCGGGGGGAGCTCTCGTGCGTTCACGACGTCGAGCAGGAGCTGCGCGCCAGGATCGATGGGCATGCCCGGAGCGTACGCAGGCCGGCCGAGCGGCAGGAGGCGGTTGACGTTCTCGAAGCAGAAGAAGAACGATCACGGGCAATCTGGGCGATCTGTCCGAGGGAGGCAGCATGGCCAGCACCGGGATTGCAAAGTTCTGGAAGCCAGTCATCAATGTGACGGACCTCGACGCCGGGGAGAGCTTCTGGTCTGCCGTGTCGGGCTTGTCGCCGCAGGGACGGCATGGCCAATTCTCCGTCCTCGACGCTGACAGCGCCTCCGATCGCGACAACTGGATCCTGTTGCAGCTGGTGCCGGTCGACCAGGTGAGCACGAACAGTGGCACGCATCTCGACTTCCGAGTTGACGATGTCGCAGACGCGGCTCAGGCGATCGTCGAGATCGGAGGCGCCGTCATCAAGCCACCCGACATTTACACCATCGACGGTGAGGCGATGCTGGAGTGGGCGGTGATGCAGGATCCGTTCGGCAACGAGTTCTGCATCATCAGGTGGCCGCTCGACCAGACGTGACCGGGCAACGATCGGCCCTGAGCATCATCCGGGCCGACCTTTGGCGGTCACTTGGCTTGGACGGTCACCTTCTTCAGTTCGCCGGTGAACGTGAAGGGAGGCTTATAGGTCGGAGCCATTGGTGTGCCCCAGTCCTCGCCGACATCGAAGGTGTCGTCGGTCGAGAAGTAGACCGGCACGGTCTTGTCGATCCGGCCTTCGGCCACGTTGGTGCCGTTGACGGACAGCGAGCCGGTGCCGCCCTTGCCCGCGCCGCCGCCGTCGTAGGCGAAGTCGAGTCGGATCGTGCACTTCCCGGTCGGCAATGACTCCGACGAGGTGATCGTGTAGAGCTCCCGACCGAGCCAGTTGTAGGTGAACGTCGGCTTGCCGTCGAGTACGAACAGCGCGTAGCCGCCGGTCTCCCCGCCGAGTGTGACGAGCATTCCCTCGGCGTCGCCGTCGGGGTTCTCGACCTCGGCGATGATCGAGTACGAACGGTTCTTGATGTTGATGGCGGCGTCCTCGGGGAGCCGGATGGTACCGGGGCCGTAACTGGCCCAGTCGCCGGTGACGAGCCGTGGCCGCTCGGCGATCACGACTTCGTTGAAGTCGTTGGCCAGCGGGTAGACGTTGTACTTGCGGGCTTCGCTATCGAACAGGGCTTGCAGTTCGGCCAGCTTGTCGGGGTGCTCGGCCGCCAGGTCGTTGGCGTGACCGAAATCGGTTCTCATGTCGTACAGCTCCCACACGTCCTCATCGAAGGGCACCATGTGGGCAGCGGCGACGGTGACGCCATCCATGCCGTGGCGCGTTCCGGCCCACCATCCGTCGTGGTAGATCGCACGCGTACCGGTCAGCTCGAAGTACTGCGTCGTGTGCCGATCCTCTGCAGACGCGTCATCGAACGTGTAGCGCATGCTCACGCCTTCCATCGGTTTCTGATCGATGCCGTTGACCCGCGTCGGCTCGGGGATCCCGACGCAGTCCAGGATGGTGGGCGCAACGTCGATCAGATGATGGAACTGATGGCGAACGCCCCCTTGGTCCTTGATGCCCGCCGGCCACGACATCACCGCTGACGTGCTGCAGCCACCACCAGAGGTCACCGTCTTGCCGTAGGTGAACGGCGTGGCCGTGGCGTAGGCCCACGCTGCGGGGTAGCAGCCGTGCGACTCCGGGCCACCGAAGTCGTCGATCTGACTCTCGAGGTCGTCGAGCGACTCCGGGACGCCGTTCCAGTAGCTCAGCTTGTTCATGATGCCGTGGAGGCCGCCCTCGGGCGTCGGGCCGTTGTCACCGGCGATGTAGATGATGAGCGTGTTGTCGAACTCGCCGGATTCCTGGATCACCTCGACGATGCGGCCGATCTGGTGATCGGTGTATTCGACTGCGGCGCAGAAGACCTCCATCCAACGAGCGCCGACTTTCTTGTCGACGTCGGTGATCTCGTCCCACGCCGGGATCGCCGCGGGCCGGGGCGACAGCTCGGTGCTGGCCGGGACGATCCCTCGCTCCTTCTGTCGCGCCAGGATGTCCTCACGGAGCTGGTCGTAGCCGGCATCGAACTTGCCCCGGTACCGTTCGATGAACTCTCGCGGTACCCCGACGGGCGGCTTGTGGCAGCTCGGCGCGTAGTAGGCCACCCACGGCTTGTCGGGATGGATCGACTTCTGGCGCTGGATCCAGCCGATTGTCTTGTCGGCCATGTCGGCCTCCAAGTGGTAGCCCTCCTCCGTGTCCTCGGCGCCTGCAATGGTGTCGTGTTCTCCCACAACGGCGGATGCCACTGGCTCACGCCCGGGCCGAAGAAGCCGTAGAAGTACTCGGTCCCCATCCCCCTCTGCCACCGATCGAACGGGCCCGCGAGCGTGATCTCGTGGATCGGTGTGAGGTGGGTCTTGCCGATCCAGGCCGTGCCGTACCCGTTCTGGCGCAGGATGTCGAGCACCGTCGCGGCACTCCGCGGGATGTTGCCGTTGTAGCCCGGGAACCAGGCAGTTATGGGCGGAACACGATTTGTCGCTACTGGCGGGCCATGGCGATCCGGAGCCTTTCGTCTGGGTCGATGAAGTGGTCGTGGTCGTCGTCGCCGACGTCGAGTTGAACCCAGTTGATCTTGCCCGTGAATCGGCTGGTGTGGGCCGTGTAGTCGGCTGTGACTGTCGTGCCCGTCTCCTGGCCGATGTCGGTGGTTTCGTCGGCGGAGAAGATCATGGGCTCGGTCGCTTCGACGCGGCCGGTGCCGACCGCGGTGCCGTCGTAGTAAAGGGTGACGTCGCCGCCCTTGGCCAGGCCGCCCCCGTCGTAGGCGAACTCCATGCGCACCTGGTGGGTGCCGGTCGGGATGGGCGCCTCGGCTTCGGTTGAGAACTCCTGGATGCCAAGGACGTTGTAGACGAACTTGGCCCGTCCCTGCTTGGCGTAGACGGCCCAGCCACCGAATCGGCCGCCCTGGGCGATGATGACACCGTCCGCGCCGTCTGCGGGGACGTCGAGCTCTGCGGTCACCGAGAACGACCTGTTCTTGATGCTGACCACGCTGTTCTCCGAGAGGCGCCCCATGCCGGCGAAGAAGAGCTGCGAGTTCCCGCGGATGAGGGTCGGTCGTCCGGCGATCTCGGGATTGAGCCGCTCCCCGGTCCGGTCGTCCATCGGTAGCACGTTGCACTTCGTGGCTTCGATGAGCCAGAGGCGTTGCAGCTTGTGGAGCATCGCCGGGTTGTCCGCCGCGAGGTCATGAGCCTGGCTGTAGTCACTGCCGCCGTCGTAGAGCTCCCAGACGTCGTCGTCGAAGGCGGGCATCTCACCCCCCACCATGACCCACGGGGTGCGGTGCTTGGTGACTGCGCTCCAGCCTCGGTGGTAGATGCCGCGGTTGGCGAACATCTCGAAGTACTGGAGGTCGTGGCGTTCCGGCGCGTCGGCGTCGTCGAACGTGTACAGCATGCTGGTGCCCTCCATGGGCGACTGCAGGACACCGTTGACCATCGTCGGTTCGGGCAATCCGGCCGCTTCGAGGATGGTGGGAGCGACGTCAATGACATGGGTGAACTGAGTGCGCAGACCCCCACGCTCGTCGATGCCGCGGGGCCAGTGCACGATGGTGCCGTTGCGCGTGCCGCCCCAATGGGAGGCGACCTGCTTGGTCCACTGGAACGGGGTGTTCATCGCCCACGACCAGCCGACCGCATAGTGGTTGTACGAGCTCGGTGAGCCGAACTCGTCGATCTTGCTCATCATGAACTCGGGGGTCTCCAGCGCGGCCATGCCGTTGAAGTTGGCCATCTCGTTGAACGCGCCGTTGAGGGTGCCCTCCGCGGACGCTCCGTTGTCGCCGATGATGTAGTAGACGAGGGTGTCGTCGAGGATCTCCAGGTCGGCGAGGGCGTCGATGAGCCGACCGACGTGGTGGTCGGTGTGTTCCAAGAACCCGGCGTAGACCTCCATCTCCCGGGCCAGCACCGGCTTCATCTCGTCGGGCATGTCGTCCCACGCCGGGATCTCGGCATGCCGGGAGGTCAGCTCTGCGTCGGCTGGGATGACCCCCAGCTCCTTCTGGCGGGTGAAGGTGCGTTCGCGCTGGATGTCCCAGCCATCATTGAAGGCTCCGACATAGCGGTCGGCCCATTCCTTCGGGACGTGGTGCGGTGCGTGGGTCGCTCCCGGCGCGAAATAGACGAAGAATGGCTTGTCCGGCATCAGGGCCTTCTGCTGGCGGATCCAGCTCACGGCCCGGTCGGTCAGATCCTCGGTCAGGTGGTAGCCCTCCTCGGGCGTCGCTGGCGGCTCGACCGGTGTCGTGCCGTCGTACAGGGCCGGGTCCCACTGGTTGTTCTCGCCGCCGATGAATCCGTAGAACGTCTCAAACCCGCCACCTCCCGATGGCCACGCATCGAACGGACCCATCGGCGACGATTGCCACACCGGCACCTCGTGGCATTTTCCGAACTGGGCCGTCGAATACCCGTTCAACTTCAGGGTGACCGCCAACGGTGCCTTGGTGTTGGGCCGCAGCGAGCTGTTCCCCGGAGCAGACGTCGCCGTCTCGGTGATGCTCCCCATCCCCACCGAGTGGTGGTTGCGGCCCGACAGCATGGCGGCACGCGTCGGCGCGCATAGCGCCGTCGTGTGGAAGCGGTTGTACCGCAAGCCCCCCGCCGCGAGTCGGTCAGCGGTCGGCGTTCGACACGGCCCGCCGAACGTGCTCGCCGCACCAAATCCAACATCGTCGAGCAGCACGATCAGCACGTTCGGCGCCCCTTCGGGCGGCAGCAAGGGCTCGATGGGCGGGAACGAGGTGTCTGGGTCCTTGGCGTCATAGGTTGTCAACCCAGGAGCGGGGCGATCGGGAATCGGCAACATTCCCCGTGCATGCCGGTCGGGACGCATCACATTCCTCCCCTAGGGACGCTGAAGACTGGGCGACCGTACGCCTCCTCCGGTCCATGGGCGCGCGTCGGCACTCGGCCTGGCGCCGCCTGTCACTCCTGACGGGAACACCAAGGGAGCACCGGAGCAACTAGCCGGTTGCGCCTCGACGAGGCGTCCATAGCCTCTGAGTAGGAGGAGTGCATCAGATGTTGGGTGGGAGCAGGCGGTTGACGTTCTCGAAGAAGAAGTAGAGGCACATGACGAATGGGACGATGCCGGCCAGCGCCCCGATCCAGTTGTGACCGGTGCGCCGGCTGACTGACCAGGCCAGCACCGCGATCCCGGTCAGGGCCAGCCCCCACAGCGCCACCTGCGGCCAGGCGTCCGGATCGTCGAACCAACCCCGCTCGAGCTCGGGCCCGCCGATGAGGGGGCTACGTCCGGCCAGCGTCGGAGGCGGCGCAGAGGTCGACGACTCCGCCGGCGTCGCCGTGACCGTTTCGCCGGGGTCGGTCGTCGGCGGTGCGGCCGTCGTTGGCGCGGCCGTCGTTGGCGCGGCCTCCTGGACCGGCGCCGACTGGGCCTGGTCGAGCTCCCCTCGCACGATGATGCGCTTGCTGGCCGAGTACCGGGGGTGGCACGACGTGAGGGTGAGGATCGAGCTGTCGGTCGGGGCCAGCACCTCGTACTGCGATGGCGACACGATGAACTGCTCGGTCACCCTGTAGACGAATCGCTCGCCGCCGGTGTTGGTGAGGATCACCTCGTCGCCCGCCGCCAGGTCGTCGATGTCGAAGAACGGGGCGCCGTAGGTCGTGCGGTGGCCGGCGATGCCAACGTTGCCGGCCTGGCCAGGCAGCGGAGTGTCCGGGTAGTGACCCGGGCCCTTCTTGAGCTCGTCGGTGCCCACACCCGAGACCACGATCCAATCCAGGCCGATCGACGGCGCCTCCATCCGCGCCACCGGGTCGCCCGGCGCCGGCGGGAGCGTCGTGGGAGGTTGCGGGGGCGTCGTGGGTGCCGCGGTGGTCGTGGTGCCCGGCACCGTGGTGGTCGGAGCGACCGTGGTCGACACCGTCGTCGGGGCCGCGGCCACCGCGACGGCGAACTCGCGCTCCAGGCGGTTCTGTGCCTGGCGGGTCTGGATGCCGGTGCCCCAGAGCTGGTAGCCGACGAAGGCGAGGAGCAGCAGGCCTCCCGCGACCAGCACCCGCCCGGCCAGACCCACCCACCATCGCCAGTCCCGCCGGCGGCGATACGGCTGGACGGTGATCTCGCCCCAGCTCGGGGCCGCCCCGCCCTGGCCCTCGTCGCTCACCGCTCCGGACGCTACCGGCTGACTCCTGACGCGCCGCCGCGTGCCGGCCCGCAGCGGGGCCTGCATTGTCGCCGCTTCCAGGCGGTCAGTACCGTTGCCTGCGGTCTATGGAACCGGTGATCCACCTCCGCGACGCCGTGGTGGTTCTCGGCCGATTTCCTGCGTTGGCCGGGGCCACGCTCCGGGTCGATCGCGGCGAGATCGTGGCGCTGCGCGGTCCGAACGGCGCGGGCAAGACCACGCTGTTGCGGGTGTGCGCCGGCTTGGTGGCCGTGGCGCGCGGCGACGCGGTCGTGCTCGGGACCGATCTCACCCGCGACCGCCGGGCGGTGCGGGCCCGGGTCGGCCTCCTCGGCCACGGGAACGGCCTCTACGACGACCTGTCCGTGGGCGAGAACGTGCGCTTCTGGGGCCGCACCGTCGGGGCCACGCCGGACGAGATCGACAGCGCCATCACCCGCCTCGGGCTCTCCGGCCGGCTGGCCGACACGCCGGTGGGACGGCTCTCGGCCGGCCAGCGTCGGCGCACCGCGCTCGCCGCGCTCGTGGCCCGCCGTCCGGAGCTCTGGCTGCTGGACGAGCCCCATGCCGGCTTGGACGCCGAGGGCCGGGATCTCATCGACGACCTTCTGCGCCGCGCCGCGCAGGCTGGAGCCACCGTCGTCCTGGCGTCCCACGAGCGGGACCGCGCCGGGAGCTTGGCTCACCGATCGGTGTTGATCGACGGCGGGCGGGTGTTCGAGCACGCGGGCCAGGACCCGGCCGCGGTCGACCCGGCCCCGCCGGTCCCCGTCGCCGAGCCGACGGTGGTCGTGAGCTCCGGAGTGCCGCCGTGTTGAAGACGATGCGCCTGGTGGCCGGCAAGGACCTGCGCATCGAAGCTCGCAGCCGCGTCGCCACCAACCAGGTGCTGCCCTTCGCCGTCGTGGTGTTGGTGCTCTTCGCGTTCGCGCTGGACCCGGACAGCGGCGCGCTGCGCCGGGCGACCCCCGGTCTGTTCTGGCTGGCGATCCTCTTCTGCCTGTTGTTCACCGTCCAGCGCGCCTTCGCGGTGGAGACCGCCGATGGCGCACGGGACGCGCTTCGGCTGAGTGCGCTGGACCCGGCGGGGATCTTCCTCGGCAAGGCGGTTGCGCTGGGGCTCGAGCTGCTGGCCCTCGAGGTCGTCCTCGGCGTCGGCATCGTCGTCGTCTACGACGCCCCCACCCAGGGCGGAGGCGTGCTGCTGCTCCTGGCGAGTGCCCTGGCCGCGACCTGCGGGCTGGTGGCGGTCGGTACGCTCTACGGCGGGCTCGCGGCCGGGTTGCGGGTGCGGGACACGTTGCTCCCACTCCTCCTGCTCCCGGTGGTGGCGCCCGTCCTCATCGGTGCCACCCGGGCCTTCGAGTCGGCTCTCGGCATCGGTGGCCGGGCGGTCTCCGAGGGCTGGCCATGGGTCGGCCTGCTCACCGTGTTCTCGCTCGCGTACACCGCCCTCGGCCTGGTGGCCTTCGGGCCGCTCATGGAGGAGCCATGACAGCACGGACCGCGACGGCGACGGATCCCAGCCCGGCGCCGGCTGGCACCGCGCGGCCGAGGTCGTCCGCGTCGAGCGCCACGGGTACGCGGGCGACGCGGGTGATCGGCGTGCTGGCGCTCATCGGCCTTCCGATCCTGCTCCTGCTGGGCCTCGTGACCTCGCCTGAGGACGTCGAGATGGGCGACTCGGTGCGCATCATGTACGTCCACGTGCCGTCGGCGTGGCTGGCCTACCTCGCGTTCGGCGTCACGGCGCTGTGCTCGATCCTCTACCTCTGGAGGCGCACCCGAAGCCTCACGTTGGACCGATTCGCCGGAGCGTCG
>DASTFY010000258.1:0-12025 GCA_035719525.1 Acidimicrobiales bacterium | reverse complement strand
TCGCGCTCTCGCAGGTGACGATCACCGACGAACGCAAGGAAGTCGTCGACTTCTCCGTGCCGTACTTCAAGTCCGACCAGGGCCTCCTCGTGCGCACCGGCACGACCGTGTCGAGCTGGGACGAAGTGAAGGCGATGAACATCGGCGTCCAAGCCTCCACGACGGCCGAGTTCTACTTCCTCGAGATGCCGGAGTGGAAGCTCGACAACGATCCCCAGAGCTTCCCGGATCTGACCTCCGCCTACGAGGCCCTCTCGTCCGGTCAGATCGACGGGGTCGTCATCGACACGCCGATCAACCTCGGGCAGGCCGCGCAGTCGAACGGCGAGCTCGAGGTCGTGGCCCAGTTCTCGACGGGTGAGGAGTACGGCGCCATCTACCCGAAGGGCTCGGCGAAGAAGGCAGTCTTCGACGAGATCATCCAGGGTCTGAACGACGACGGGACGGTGAACGCGCTCATCACTGAGTACCTGGGTGGTGACCCGTCGACCGTGCCGTTCATCGAGGTCGGCAGCTGACCACACTCTCGACGACGACCGGGCCCGGCTCCGGCCGGTCCGGACGACAGCGGACGAGCCGCGTACTCACCTACCGCGCCGCGTCCATCGCGTCGCTGCTGTTCCCGCCGACCGGGATCCCGGCGCTCGTCTTCTCGCTCCGCGCCAGCCGCTCGGCCAAGGAGGGCCGCATCGAGGAGGCTCGTATCGAGGGCGAGCGTGCTCGCGACTGGTGCTGGTACTCGGTCGGCGTGGGGTTGGTCGTCTACTTCGCCGTCTTCATCGCCATCCTGTTCACCGTCCGCGGCGGGGCGCTCCGGAGCGTCTACTTCGGCGATGTGTTCTGGAGCGCGGACGCCTGGCGGTCGTTGCTCAAGGGCTTCCGCATCAACATCGAAGTCTTCCTGTGGTCCGAGGCCATCGTCCTCGTCTGGGCGCTCATCGTGGCGCTCGTGCGGCTGCTACCCAACCGGGCTTGTGCCCCGATTCGTCTCGTGGCCACGGCGTACTGCGACCTGTTCCGGGCTGTCCCCGCGGTGCTCGTCATCCTGATCATCAACTTCGGGTTCCAGCGGGCGCGGCTCCCCATATTGGAGCGCTTCACCCCGAAGCAGTACGCCATCTTGGCGCTGGTGCTCGTGTACGGGGCCTACGTGGCCGAGGTCTACCGATCCGGGATCGAGTCGATCCACGCCAGCCAGGGCGCGGCCGCCCGCTCCCTCGGCCTCTCGTACGGCCAGACCCTGCGCTACGTGATCGTTCCCCAGGCCGTGCGTCGTGTCATCCCGCCCCTGCTGAACGACTTCATCGGCCTGCAGAAGGACACCGCGCTCATCTTCTCCATCGGCGTGCTCGAGGTCCTGTCCAGGGCCCGATTCATCAACAACAGCCGGGCGACGTTCACCGGCTACACGATGGCCGCGCTGCTCTTCGTCCTCATCACCATCCCCATGACCCGCTTCGTGGAGCGGCTGCAGCGGCGGGACCAGGCCCGCATGCGGGCCGGCTGATCCGTCGATGGCCTACCTGGAGGTCGAGGGCGTCCACAAGCGCTTCGGGACCAATGAGGTTCTCCGGGGGGTGGATCTCGATGTCGACACCCACCAGGTGGTGTGCCTGATCGGAGCTTCGGGAAGCGGGAAGTCCACTCTGCTGCGCTGCGTCAACGCCCTGGAGGACATCCAAGGGGGTGAGATCCGCCTCGGCGGTGAGCGGGTGAGCGGGCGAGGCATCGACGTCAACGCCTTGCGCAAGGACGTGGGAATCGTCTTCCAGAGCTTCAACCTCTTCCCCCACATGACCGTGCTGCGCAACGTGACCCTCGGTCCGACGAAGGTGCTCGGACGCCCGGCGGTGATGGTCGAGGACCGGGCGATGCAGCTCCTGTGCCGCATCGGGCTGGAGGAGAAGGCGCAGGAGTACCCGGATCGCCTCTCCGGTGGCCAGCAGCAGCGTGTCGCGATTGTGAGGGCGCTGGCCATGGAGCCGCAGCTCCTACTGCTCGACGAGATCACCTCGGCACTCGATCCGGAGCTTGTCGCCGAGGTGTTGAACATCGTCCGTCAGCTGGCGGAGGAGGGCATGACGATGGTCATCGCCACCCACGAGATGGGCTTCGCCCGGGAGGTGGCCACCAAGGTCTGCTTCCTCCACGAGGGCGTCGTCCACGAGGAGGCGAGCCCCGCCGAGCTGTTCGGGGACCCGCAGCGCGACCGCACCCGGGCCTTTCTGCGGAGCATCACCGAGGCCGGCCGGCTCTGAGGGGCAGGGGTCCCCGATCGGCCACCGCTTCAGCGCGGACATCACAAGGAGGCGCCGTCGTCGGCCACGTAGTCGACGGCCGGATTCTCGCCCGGGGCGAGCGGAGGTGGCGGCGGCCAGCGGTCGGCTGTGGTATCCGTGGCCTCCGGGTAGCGACCCTGCCCGAGGACCGCTGCGCACGTGACGACCACGGCGGCCATCGTGAGACCGACGAGAAGGGCCACGACCGAAACCCACATCTTTACCTCCACCTCGCCGTCGGCGGGGACCGTCAGTATCCGGATGATCCCAGCCACGGTGACGGCGACGATCACGACCGCGAGACCGCCCACGACGGTTGGTAGGGCCGCGCTCAGGGGGCGCGCTGGCGGGCTGTGTGGTTCCTCGGATCCCATCCGTCGAACATGCGGGCCGCAGGGCCGTCAGGTCAAGCCCCGCGTGTGTTGGAGCGCGGCCGCCGTTCGGGTCGTACTCGTGGGATCGCGTACCCATTTTTCGGGTCGGGATTCCGCGAGAACCTCGTCCCCTCCGGCACTCAGGAAATGGACCGGACGAGAGCGTTGCGAGCGTCGGGCCGTCACCTCACTCGGGGCGGTGGCAGACCGCCTCGACGTTGTTGCCGTCCGGATCGCGCACGAAGGCGCCGTAGTAGTTCGGGTGGTACTCCGGCCAGATGCGAGGTTCGTGCAGCACCTCGGCTCCGGCCGCCTCGGCCGCCTCGAAGAAGGCGTCGACCGCGGCCCGATCCGGCGCGGAGAACGCGATGTGGGACTCCCGGAAGCCGTCGCCGGTGACCCGCGGGCCGATCCAGAAGTCGGGCATGGGCGGCACGCCGAAGCCGATGACCTCACCGAAGTCGAGAATGCGCTCGCCCCCGACCGGGGCGAGGATGGCGCCGTAGAACGCGGCACTGGCCGCAGGGTCGGCGCACTGGATGGAGACGTGGTCGAGCATCGAGCCATCTTGACGCATGAGCCCGATCTCGGTCTTGCGCGTCGGCCGCCTCCGGCCTAGTGTACGAACACATGTATGGGGAACGTGCGTTCGTTACCAGGCTCGTGCCGGACCCCGACCTCGTCGGAGGGCCGGTGCCCGACCAGGAGGTCGCGGAGTGCGCAGTCGAGTGGCAGGCCAGCCTGTTCGGAGGGGGCGAACCGGGTTTCGATCCCACGATGGCCGGCCGGCGGCGCATGGACCTCGATGCGACGTCTTGGGTCGATCACCTCCCGCGGTGGCTGGACGGGTCGGATCACGTGTTCGCGGAGCTGGTCGCCCGGCTGCCGTGGCGCCAGCGCACCGTGCCCATGTACGACCGGATGGTCCAGGAGCCCCGGCTCGTCTGGTGGTGGGCGCAGCCCGACGGTGATGCCGCTGTCCCGCTGCCCGTGCTCGACGAGGTGCGGCACGCGCTGTCCGGCGTCTACCAGCGGTCGTTCGACTCGATCGGATGCAACTACTACCGCACGGGCGCCGACAGCGTGGCGTGGCACGGCGACCGGATGCGCCACGAGCAGATCGACCCGCTCGTCGCCACCGTCAGCGTCGGCGCGCCGCGGCCGTTCCAGCTCCGTCCCCGAGGCGGTGGCCACGCGCTGTCCTTTCTGCTCGGGCAGGGCGACCTGCTGGTGATGGGCGGCGCCACCCAGCACGACTGGGAGCACTCGGTGCCGAAGGTGGCGGCCGCCGGACCGCGCATCAGCATCACCTACCGCCACGGAGCGGAGTCGCCTGCCGCGCTCCGCGCGGTGCGGTCCCGGCACCCGGCGGCAGGCGCGCAGAACCGTCACCGAGCGGCAATCGGCTCGACCAACGCGCCGGGCAGGCTGTCGGTCAGCGGGGCGGACAGACGGGACGGCACGGCCCACCCCGGCCAGCCGGAATCGGAAGGACGCCCCTCATGAACGCTCTGCTCTCCATCGGCACCATCGTGGGAGCGGTCCTGCTCCTGTTCCTGGTTACCGCCACCGTCGCCGCCGCCCTGCTGGATGTCTAGTCAGGATGGAGCGGCTGGCAACGCTGGACCCGGCCATCGCCATCCGCGACGGCCCTCGGTTCTCTCGGGCCCCGCCGGCGCCCTGATCGCGTCGTCGATCGGCCGGTCGCCCTTTGTGGCAGGGTGCGGACGTGGCGCAGGGGGTGGTTGTCGTCGGCGGGTCATTGGCGGGCTTACGCGCCGCTGAGACGCTACGGGCGGAGGGTTTCGAGGGCCGGATTTCCTTCGTCGGCGCAGAGGAACGGCTGCCCTACGACCGTCCGCCGCTATCCAAGAAGGTGCTCTCGGGGGAGTGGGAACCCGAGCGCATCGCCCTGCGCAAGCACGGCGACGTCGACTCGCTGGAGCTCGACCTGCGGCTGGGGATCCGAGCCGAGGCGCTCGACCTGGCCGCGCGTTCGGTCGCGCTCAGCGACGGATCGGCGGTGACCTTCGACGGTCTGGTCATCGCCACTGGGGCGTCGGTACGGCGGCTGCCCGGGCAGGCGGACCTGGAGGGCATCTTCGTGCTCCGGACTCTGGACGAGTCCCTCGCACTCCGGGCCGCGCTGACCACGGGATCGCCCCGAGTGGTCGTCGTCGGAGCCGGGTTCATCGGTGCCGAGGTGGCGGCGACGGCGAGAGGGCTTGGCTGTCAGGTCACGATCGTGGAGGCCCTCCCGGTACCGCTGGTGCGCGGGCTCGGCCCGCGGATGGGCGCGGCCTGCGGCGAGCTCCATCGCGATCACGGCGTGACCCTCCTGCTGAACGTGGGTGTCTCCGCCTTGGAGGGCAGCCGTCGGGTCGAGCGGGTCCGACTCACCGACGAGCGCGTGCTCGAGGCCGACGTGGTGGTCGTCGGGATCGGCGTCGCGCCGGCCACCACCTGGCTGGAGGGATCGGGGCTCGAGTTGAGAGATGGCGTGGTGTGCGACGCCATGCTGGCCGCTGGGCCACCGGGCGTCTTCGCCGCTGGAGACCTGTGCCGCTGGCCCAACGAGCTCTTCGGTGAGGAGATGCGGGTCGAGCATTGGACCAACGCGGCCGAACAGGGCGCCCACGCGGCTCGGAACCTCCTCGCGGCGATGGCGGGTGACGCGGGGCAGCCCTATGCGCCCGTTCCTTTCTTCTGGAGCGATCAGTACGGCCAGCGCATCCAGTTCCTCGGCCGCGCCGGCCCCGACGACGAGATCCGTGTCGTCAGTGGGTCGGTGGAAGAGCGTGCGTTCGTAGCGCTCTACGGCGACGGAGCCCGGCTGCGGGGCGTGCTGGGCCTCTCTCGCCCAAAGCTGGTCATGGGGTACCAGAAGCTCCTGGCCTCCCGGATCACGTGGGAGGCCGCGCTGGCGCACGCTGCCGGGGCAGGCTGATAGTCAGAGTGGCAGCGAACCTGCGCTGCCACGGCTCAACGTAATGTTGTAATGACACTCGCGGCCGCTTAGCCTGAGGCCATGGCCACCACCGACACCGAGCTCGGCACCGAGACCGTCACGCTCCCGGTGCTCCCCCTGGTCGATGCCGTGCTGCTCCCCGGCACCGTCGCCACCGTCACGCTCGACACCGACGACGCTCGCGCCGCCGTCACCGCGGCCCGCGCCGACGACGGGCGGATCGTGGTCGTGCCGGCCATCGACGGGCGAAGCACCACGGTCGGCGTGCTCGCGCACGTCGAGCAGGTCGGCCAGCTCCCCACCGGCATCGAGGCCGCCATCGTGCGGGCGGTGCAGCGGGGCGCCCTCGCGGCGGAGGTGGTCAGCGAGCGCGGAGGCCGCTGGCAGGTGGTGACTCCGCTGGCGGACGGGCGGACCACCCCCCGGGTGGACGCGCTGGTCCGCGAGCTGCGGGTCGTGCTCGAGGACGTGGCGGCGCTGCGCCGTTCGCGCCGGTTGCCGGAGATCCTGCGGACGACGGGTGATGCCGGGGCGCTCACCGACGCCGTGACCGCCTGGTCCGAGGCGTCGAACGACCACCGCCTCACCGTGCTCGAGGCCACCGAGATCGGCACTCGGGTGGAGCTGGTGCTGGCGTGGTCCAAGGAGCACCTGGCCGAGCTGAAGGTCAACGAGCAGATCCGGACCGACGTCACCGAGGGGGTCGAGAAGCAGCAGCGGGAGTACCTCCTACGGCAGCAGCTAGCGGCGATCCGCAAGGAGCTGGGCGACGACGACGCCGATCCGGCCGCCGAGTACCGCACCCGGCTGGAGGCGATGACGGTTCCGCCCAAGGTGAGGG
Organism: Acidimicrobiales bacterium; assembly: GCA_035719525.1. Lineage (GTDB taxonomy): Bacteria > Actinomycetota > Acidimicrobiia > Acidimicrobiales > Ilumatobacteraceae > DASTFY01. Next base: position 5,563 of record DASTFY010000258.1, on the reverse strand, counting down.
AGGCGATCGACAAGGAGATCGACCGCCTGGAGCGCACCAGCGCGCAGAACCCTGAGCAGGGCTGGATCCGCACCTGGCTCGACCGCGTGCTGGACCTACCCTGGGGCCAGTCCACGCCGGAGAACCTCGATCTGACCGCGGCGCGGGCGGTGCTCGACGCCGACCATCACGGCTTGAGCGACGTGAAGGACCGGATCATCGAGTTCCTCGCCGTGCGCAAGCTGCGCCACGAGCGCAATCTCGGTTTGGCCGGCGCAGCCGGCGAAGGGCCCGAAGTCGCGGTCGCGTCGGTCTCGGCCAGAAGGGGAGGCGGCGCCATCGTCACCCTCGTCGGCCCGCCGGGCGTCGGGAAGACCTCGCTGGGCGAGAGCGTGGCGCGCGCCATGGGCCGCCGGTTCGTGCGGGTGGCGCTGGGAGGCGTGCGTGACGAGGCCGAGATCCGGGGCCACCGCCGCACCTACGTCGGTAGCCAGCCCGGTCGCATCGTCCGCGCCATCACCGAGGCGGGGACGATGAACCCGGTCGTGTTGCTGGACGAGGTCGACAAGCTGTCGGCCGGCGGTTGGTCAGGGGACCCCACGGCCGCGTTGCTGGAGGTGCTGGACCCGGCCCAGAACCACACGTTCCGCGACCACTACCTGGAGCTCGACCTGGATCTCTCGGACGTCGTGTTCCTGGCGACCGCGAACATGATGGAGGGGATCCCCGGCCCGCTGCTGGATCGCATGGAGCTGGTTCGGCTGGATGGCTACACGGAGGACGAGAAAGTCTTCATCGCCCGACGACACCTGCTGCCCCGGCAGCTGGAGGGTGCGGGCCTCCGGCCGGAGGAGGTGGCACTCACCGACGAGGTGCTCCGCACGATCGTCGGTGACTACACCCGTGAGGCGGGGGTGCGCAGCCTCGAGCGGGAGTTGGGCAAGCTGGCCCGGAAGGTGGCGACGCGCATCGCCGGCGCGGACACCAGCACCGACGGGACCGCGACGGTCGCCATCGAACCGGAGGAGGTCGTCAGCTATCTCGGCCGCCCGCGCTTCCAGGACGAGGCCGCCGACCGGGTTTCCCGGCCCGGCGTCGCCACTGGGCTGGCCGTCACCGGCACGGGCGGAGATGTGCTCTTCATCGAGGCCACTGCCTCCGAGGGCGAGCCCAACCTCACGCTGACCGGCCAGCTGGGCGACGTGATGAAGGAGTCGGCGCAGATCGCCCTGTCGTACGTGCGGTCCAACGCCCCGACCCTCGGAGTGGAGCCCGAGCGCCTGAATCGGCGCTTCCACGTCCACGTTCCCGCCGGCGCCGTTCCCAAGGATGGCCCCTCAGCCGGCGTCACCATGACCACGGCGCTCGTCTCGCTGCTCCTGGGCCGCAACGTCAAGCCCACCGTCGGCATGACCGGTGAGGTGACGCTGCGGGGCAAGGTGCTGCCCATCGGCGGCGTCAAGCAGAAGGTTCTCGCCGCCCACCGTGCCGGGCTGACCGAGGTCATCCTGCCCAAGCGCAACGGCCCCGACCTGGAGGACGTCCCGGACCGGGTCCGGGAGGAGATGACCTTCCATCTGGCCGACGACATCGACGACGTCCTCGCGGCGGCACTGGGCTGACGTTCGAGTGGTTGCAGCGCAAACCACGTGACGCGTCGGTACATGCGAGTGCAATTGCATGGTGAAGCAGGCCAGCCTCGGCTGGCTACTGGGTGTGAGCAAAAGGGCACGTAGAGCGGTGCGCGCCGGTACTCAGCAGACGTACGCTCAGCGCCATGACGACCCCGTCCCATCTTTCCAGCGTGTGGTTCTCCGTGACCGACCTGCAGGTCGAGTCCGGCCGCGGCTGCTGGGTCACCACCGTCGACGGGGCCGAGTCCCTCGACTTCTCGTCTGGCATCGCCGTCGTGTCCACCGGCCATTGCCACCCGCACGTGGTCGAGGCCATCCAGCGGCAGGCCGGGCGCTTCATCCACGCACAGGTGAACGTCTACCGCCACGACCTGCTGGAGCCGCTCGCCGCCCGGCTGGCCGAGATCACCCCCCGCGGCATCGACCGCTTCTTCTATGCCAACAGCGGCGCCGAGATCACCGAGGCCGCGGTGAAGCTGGCCAAGCAGGCCACGGGTCGACCCCACGTGATCGTGTTCTCCGGCAGCTTCCACGGGCGCACGCACCTGGCGATGGCCATGACGACCTCCAAGACCGGCTACCGCGCCGGCCACTCGCCCCTACCCGCCGGCGTGTTCGTCGCTCCATTCCCCGACCCGCTGGCCGAGGACGAGAATGCCGAGGTAGAGCGGGCTCTGGACGGTCTCCGGCACCTGCTGAAGTCCATGACGGCACCCGATGAGACCGCGGCGATGATCCTGGAGCCGGTGCTCGGCGAGGGGGGGTACATACCAGCCCCACCCGCCTTCATCGGAGGTGTGGTCGAGATCTGCCGGGAGAACGGCATCCTGTTCATCGCCGACGAGGTGCAGTCAGGGTTCGGCCGCACGGGGAAGCTCTTCGCGGTCGAGCACTCCGGCATCGAGCCCGACATCATCTGCATGGCGAAGGGCATCGCGTCGGGGTTCCCGTTCGCCGCGCTCGGAACGACCGAGGAGCTTTCGTCCCGGTGGCCTACGGGCAGCCACGGCGGCACGTACGGGGGCAACGCCATCGGGTGCGCGGCGGCGCTCGCCACCATCGAGGTGCTGACGGCACCGGGCTTCCTTGACAACGTCAACGCCCGCGGCGAGCAGCTCATGCGCGGGTTGCGGGCGGTGCAGGCCGACGACGACGGCATCACCCAGGTGCGTGGTCTGGGGCTCATGGTCGGTACCGATTTCCACGATCCAAGCCGCGTCGCCGCCGTCCAGGCGCGTTGTCTTTCCGAAGGTCACCTGATAGTGATGAACGCGGGTACGTACGGACGGACCCTCAGGTGGATGCCACCGCTCGTCGTCGACGAGCAGGAGATAGACCTGGCCTTGGCGGTGTTTGGCAGCGCCGTCAAAGCAACCTCCTGAGACCCCAAGGCGGAAGGGGACAACTGCAATGAAGGAAGTGCGGCCGTGAGCCGGCGTCAGCCGGACCCAGACCGCTTGGCGGTGTGGCGGGCTTTTCTCGGCGCCCATGCGAGCATCACGCAGATCCTGGAACGAGAGCTGCTGGCCGAGCGGGAGCTCCCGCTGGTCTGGTACGAGGTGCTGGCTCACCTCAGCCAGGCCGGTGGGCGGTTGCGCATGGCCGAGCTGTCCGACGGCCTGCTGCTCAACAAATCCAGCTTGAGTCGCCTGTGCGACCGGATGGAGGCAGCGGGGTTGATCCAGCGTCAGTCGGCGCCGGAGGATGCCCGCGGTGTGTACGCCAAGATCACGAAGCAGGGTCGAGAGACGCTGCGCCGGGCGTCACCGACCCACCTGCGCGGGGTGTACGACCACTTCGCCAGCCATCTCACCGACACCGACGTGACGGCGCTCCAGCGCGTCTTCGCCAAGTTGCCGAACGGCTCTGCCGGCTGACCTCCCGGGCATACTCCGGGGGTGACCACGTCGCCCACGGAGTTGGCGCTCGTCGTCCTGGCGGTGATTGTCGCCGCCATCCCCATCGCGCTCAGCACGTGGGCGCTGCTCGACGCCGCGCACCGGCCGGAGTGGGCCTTCGCCTACGCCGATCGCAGCCGTACAGCCTGGGTGGCGGCGTGTGCCGTCGGGATCCTGTTCTGTGGACCAGGTGTGCTCATCGCCCTTTGGTACCTGCTGCGGGTGCGTCCCCAGGTGGCCGGCGTCGAGGCCGGCCGGTTGGAGCCCTGACCGCCGGCGTCAGTGCCGCGCCTGCTCGATCAGCCAGGAGAAGGCGGGGTCGAGGTCATCGAGCAACTCTGGGTGCCATTGGACGGCTACCACCCGGTGGTGCTCGTGCTCGATCATCTCGATCACGCCGTCGGGAGCGCGGCCGATGGCCAGCAGGCCGTCTCCCAGCTCGTCGATGGTCTGATGGTGGAACGTGTTGACCGTCAGCTCGTCCGGGTAGCGCCGCCCGACCGGCGTCGATGGATCGACCTTGACGGCGTGCACCCTGTCGCCAGGCGGGCTGTCCTGGCGTTGGTGCTCGGGTACATGCTGGTGCAACGTTCCGCCAGCCCAGACGTTGATGACCTGGAGTCCCCGGCAGATGCCGAGCACCGGGCGGCCCCGGGCGGCCAAGGCGTCGAGCAGGGCCAGCTCGAACTCGTCCCGCTCGGGCTCGACTATGCCGAGGTTCGGATCGGGCTCGGCCCCGTAGCGAGCCGGCGTCACGTCGGATCCACCGGTGAGCACCAGCCCGGCCAGGCGATCGGCCAGCGCTTCGAGCGGAGCGGCGCTCGTGAGCTGGACCGGTAGCCCGCCGGCCTCCGCCACCTTCGCCGAGTAGTCGCGGAAGTGGACGTCCACCTCCACGGAGTTCCAACCCGGTGGCAGCCCATCGACCTGTCCGGCGCACCGGCCGCGGCCGGACAGGCCGATCAGGGGCAACCGGTCGTGATCGGTCACTGGTGTCATGCGTACATTGCCTCGATCTGCTCTGCGTAGCGGGCGTTGACGCCCCGCCGCTTCAACTTGGACGTGGGCGTGAGGAGGTCGGAGTCGGGCAGCCACTCCTCACCGACGAGCGTGAACCTCTTGATCTGCTCGACCTGCGCGAACTGGCGGTTCATCTCGTCCACGCCGCGCTGCACGGCCGCGATCACGTCCGGGTGGGCCGCCAGCTCCGGGAGGCTCAGCGCCTCGAAGCCGTTCTGCTGGCCCCACACCTTCGCGGTGTCCGGATCGAGCACGAGGATGGCGGACACGAACTTGCGGGCGTCTCCGATCGCCGCCGCCTGGCCCACCAACGGGATCGTCTTCAGCGCGGCCTCCAGGTTGGCGGGGCTGATGTTCTTGCCCCCGGAGGTGATGATCAGCTCCTTCTTGCGGTCGACGATCTTGAGGTACCCGTCCTCGTCCATCTCGCCGATGTCGCCCGAATGCAGCCATCCGTCGACCAGCGACTCGGCGGTCTTGTCGGGTTGCTTCAGGTAGCCCTTGAACACGTTGCCGCCGCGACAGACGACCTCGCCCTCGTCGGTCAGCTTCACCTCGCAGCCCGGGATGGCGCGGCCGACCGTCCCCGGCCGGATCTTCCAAGCATCCCAGGTCATCGGGCCGGAGCACTCCGACATCCCGTAGATCTCGCTCAGCGGCACCCCGATGGCGTTGAACCACTCCAGGATGGAGCGGGGGATGGGCGCGGCACCGGTGATGCCCACGAGCAGGGCGTCCAGGCCCAGCAGGGCGCGGACCTGGGAGAAGGCGACCGCGTCCAGGAAGTCCCACGTGTCCTTCTGTTCCTGCGTGGCCGAACCGGCCCTCTCGGCGGCCTTGATCTCCAGCGCGGCCGCCAGGCCTTCCTCGAACTTCTGCTGCTTCTCCGGGTCGGCCGCGAGCGCGGCATTGACGCCGAGGTAGACCTTCTCCCACACCCGCGGCACTCCGAACATCATCTCGGGGTGCACCTCCCGGGCGTACGTCGCGATCTGGGTGGGGTCGGGGCAGGAGGTCACCTGCATGCCGACG